>NZ_JBEXCW010000053.1:0-59000 GCF_040605435.1 Streptomyces sp. NPDC005574 | reverse complement strand
CTGGTCGGTCCACCTCGCCAACCTCCGTGCCGAACCCCTGGTCTTCGGCTCCCCGACCACCGCGGGACGTGAGTCGGCCGGCTACACCGGCCTCCAGTGGCGCGGTCCGCGCGACTTCACCGGCGGCACCGTCTTCGGCCCGGACATCGACGGGGGCGCGGGCGCGGACGCCGGCAAACTGATGGGCACCCAGAGCGAGTGGCTCGCCTTCACCACCGAACACGACGAGGTGGACGGGCACTCCACGCTCGTCTTCGCGCACGCGCCCGAGAACCTCGACGAGACGGCGATCCACGCGTCGCACTGGTTCGTCCGCTCCGAGCCGATCCCCTCGGTCGCCTTCTCCTGGGCGTTCCACGAGGAGTTCGCGCTGCCGCCCGGCGAGTCGTTCGCCTACCGCTACCGGATCGTCCTGGCCGACGGCGCGTGGGACCGCGACCGGGTCACCGCCCACCTGGCGGGTCTGCCGTGGTGAGGGGCCCCCGGCCCACCCTGCCGAGCCCGCTCCCCGGCGCAGTCGGACTGTCCCACCTCAGCGCCTACGACTGGGAGGCCGCCGACGGCCTGTGCGGCGGCAGCCCGCACCTGCACCTGGTGTGCACCGAGGCGTACGTCGTCACCGGCGGACGCGGGGCGGTGCAGACCCTGAGCCCGGGCGGCTATCGGGACATCCCCCTGGAGCCGGGCTCCGTCGCCTGGTTCACTCCCGGCACGGTGCACCGCATGGTGCAGGGCGGCGACCTGCGCGTCACCGTGCTCATGCAGAACAGCGGCCTGCCCGAGGCGGGCGACGCCGTCTTCACCTTCCCGCCGGAGGTGCTCGCCGACCCCGCCGGCTACGCGGCCGCCGCCGCGCTGCCGCCCGGCACGGGACCGGACACGGCGGCCGCCGCCCGGCGCCGCCGCGACCTCGCCGTGGCGGGGTACCTCACCCTGCGTGAGGCGCTCGTCGCCGGTGACGGCGGCCCCTACCTGGCGTTCCAGCGTGCCGCCGCCCGTCTGGTGCGGGACAGGGTTCCCGCCTGGCGTGAGCTGTGGCGGGCCGGAGCGCTCGCCGCCGCGGAACGCACCGGCGCGCAGCTCGACGCCCTGGAGCTCGGTGAACCGGCCTACCTGGACGAGGCGACGGCGCACGAGGCCGCGCCCACGCGGCTGGGCGGCTTCGGGATGTGCGGGCGCCGCGACGAGTACGCGCTGCCGGGCAGCACACTGCCGTACGGCGGCGAGTAGCCCCGGTCACGCCCCGGTCGGCTGCCGGCCGGGTCAGCCGAGGGCGCGGTCCAGGTTGAAGGCCGCGCTGATCAGGGCGAGATGGGTGAACGCCTGCGGGAAGTTGCCCTGTTGCTCGCCGGTGTGGCTGATCTCCTCGGCGTACAGGCCCAGATGGTTGGCGTAGGTGAGCATCTTCTCGAAGGCCAGGCGGGCCTCGTCGACGCGGCCGGCGTGCACCATCGCCTCGACGTACCAGAACGAGCAGATGGAGAAGGTGCCTTCGTCGCCGCGCAGTCCGTCCGGGCTCGCCAGCGGGTCGTAGCGGTAGACCAGGGAGTCGGACACCAGCTCCTGGGTGAGCGCGTCCAGGGTGGACAGCCACTTGGGGTCGGTGGGCGCGATGAACTTGGTCAGCGGCATCATCAGGACGGCCGCGTCCAGCACGTCGCCGTCCTCGTGCTGGACGAACGCCTGGCGGCTCTCCGACCAGCCCCGGGTCATGATCCGCCGGTAGATCGTGTCGCGGGACTCCTGCCAGCGGGGCAGGTCGGCGGGCAGACCGCGCCGGTTGGCCATCCGGATGGCGCGCTCTATCGCCACCCAGCACATCAGGCGCGAGTACAGGAAGTTCTTACGGCCGCCCCGCGTCTCCCAGATGCCCTCGTCGGGCTGGTCCCAGTGCTCGCACACCCAGTCCACCAGCGCGCAGACGTCGTCCCACTGGTCGCTGGAGATGGGCTTGGCCCACTTGTCGTAGAGGTAGATCGAGTCGATCAGCGCGCCGTAGATGTCGAGTTGGAGCTGGTCGGCGGCCGCGTTGCCGATGCGTACCGGCGCGGAGCCCTGATGGCCCTCCAGATGGGGGAGTTCGCGTTCGGTGAGGTCGGTGCGGCCGTCGATGCCGTACATGATCTGCAGCGGGCCGGAGGGCTTGCCGTCGCCCGGACTGACGTGCCGGGTCACGAACTTCATGAACGCCTCGGCCTCGCCGGTGAAGCCGAGGCGCAGCAGGGCGTACACGCAGAACGCGGCGTCCCGCACCCACACGTAGCGGTAGTCCCAGTTGCGCTCGCCGCCGAGCTGCTCGGGCAGGCTCGTGGTCGGAGCCGCCACGATGGCGCCGGTCGGCGCGTAGGTGAGCAGCTTCAGGGTGAGGGCCGAGCGGTGCACCATCTCCCGCCAGCGGCCACGGTACTTGGACGCGGACAGCCAGTGCCGCCAGTACGCCACCGTCGTCGCGAACTGCTCCTCCGCCTCGGTCCTGGCGCACCGGCGCGGGGTCACCTCGCCCCCGACCTGGTCCAGCGCGAACACCGCCGACTCGCCCTCGGAGAGCTTGAAGTCGGCCCGTGCGTCGAGGCCGTCGGCCTCCACCGGCACGGTGGCGGTCAGCGCCAGCGACAGCTCCGCGGACTCGAACACCGCGACCTCGCCGTCCATCCGCACGATGTGCGGCCGGGTGCCGTAGTCGAACCGCGGTGCCACGCGGGTGCGGAACGGGATGGAGCCGCGCACGCACAGGACGCGCCGGATCAGCCGGTGGCGTTCGGACTCCGTCGACTCACCGTCGACGGGCATGAAGTCCTGCACCTCGCCGACACCGTCCTCGGTGAAGAAGCGGGTGATCAGGACGTTGGTGTCCGGGAAGTAGAACTGCTTGGTCTTCGCCGGGACGGTCGCCGCGAGCTCGAAGCGGCCGCCGCGCTCCGCGTCCAGGATCGACGCGAACACGCTCGGAGCGTCGAAGGACGGGCAGCAGTACCAGTCGATCGTGCCGTCGGTCCCGACCAGGGCCACGCTGCGCAGGTCGCCGATCAGGCCGTGCTCGGCGATCGGCAGATAACGGGAGGTATCCGGTTCGTCCCTGTCGTTCGGTGTTCCGCTCATGGCAGCCTCCCTGGTCCCCCGACGCCGGTCAGGACTCAGCCTAGGCCGGAACGGGGGCCGGGGCGCCAAAAACGCGATCAGTCCGTCACAACGCGGATTCCGGGGTCCGGGAAGGGGCGCGGCACCTCGGGTCCGCCGCGCTGTCGGTGCCCGGTGCGCGGGCCGTCCCGGTGGCGCACCCGCCTCGATCCTGGGTGATCCTGGCGCACATCCGTATCGGCCGAATGCTTGATTCTGCTCGAAAGTCGGCTCTATCTTGCAGGAACAAGCAACAGGGCGAGGGTGTCGCGAGGACACCCACAGGGAGGGGTCCGGTATGACCCATGTCGAGGACGAACTGGCCACCCAGCCCGACTGCTGGACGAGGGCCGCCGCGGAGGCGCACCGGCACCGTGCGGCGCTGCCGGCGCCGGGGGAGCGGGTCGCCGTCGTCGGCTGCGGCACCTCCCACTTCATGGCCCAGTCGGCTGCGGCGCTGCGTGAGGGCTCCGGCCAGGGGGAGACGGACGCCTTCGCCGCCTCGGAGTTCCCGCACGGCCGGCCCTACGACCGGGTCGTCGCCCTCACCCGCTCCGGCACCACCACCGAAGTGCTCGACCTGCTCGGCCGGTTGAGGGGCCGCACCCGGACGGCCGCCGTCACCGCCGACCCGGGCTCACCCGTCATGGCGGCGGCCGACGACCTCGTCGTACTGGACTACGCGGACGAACGCTCCGTCGTCCAGACCAGGTTCGCCACCACCGCGCTGACCCTGCTCCGAGCGCATCTGGGGCTGCACACCGACGACGCCGTCGCCGACGCCCGCACGGCGCTCACCTCCGACCTGCCCGAAGACCTCGTCACCCGCACGCAGTTCACCTTCCTCGGCCGCGGCTGGACGGTGGGCCTGGCCAACGAGGCGGGGCTGAAGATGCGCGAGGCGTCGCTCGCCTGGGCCGAGGCCTATCCGGCGATGGAGTACCGGCACGGACCGATCAGCGTGACGACTCGGGGGAGCGCCACCTGGATGTTCGGGCCGGCCCCGGACGGCCTGGCCCAACAGGTGCGCGACACCGGCGCGTTGTGGGTGGCGAGCGGTCTCGATCCGCTCGCCGAACTGGTCCGCGCGCAACGCCTCGCCGTCGCCCTCGCCGCCGCCCGCGGCCTCGACCCCGACCGCCCGCGCCACCTCACCCGCTCGGTGATCCTCACGCGGTGAGGCGTGCGACCACCACCGACCAGGCGTGCGATCGCCCGCCGACCTGGCCGGCACACCACCCGCCGACTCGGCTGGCACACCATCCGCCGACCTGCCTGACGCGCCACCCCGTCGACCTGGCCGGAGCACCCGCCCCGCGCGGGGCGGGGCCGCCCCTCCCTGACCGGGGAGGGCCGGGGCACCCCGTGCCCGCACCTCGTCAAGCCGCCCCGGCACCTGAGCGGGTCCCGATCCGGACCCGATCGGCGCCCGGTCCCGTCGTGGACCCGGGCTTCCGGAAAGGACAGCCATGCCCCTGGCGACCACCGGCGAACTCGTCACCCGTGCCGCCGCGGCCCGCTCCGCCGTCGCCGCGTTCAACATCATCACGCTGGAACACGTCGAGGCCGTCGTCGCCGGCGCCGAGAGCACCGGCACGCCCGTCGTCCTGCAAGTCAGCGAGAACGCGGTCGTGTTCCGGCAGGGGCGGCTGCTCCCGCTCGCCCGCGCGGCGGCCGCCGCCGCCGAACGCGCCGCCGTACCTGTCGCGTTGCACCTCGACCACGTGCGGAGCGAGTCCCTGCTGCGGCAGGCGGCGGACGCCGGGTTCAGCTCCGTGATGTACGACGCGTCCCGCCTCGCCTACGCGGACAACCTCGCGGCGACCCGGGCGGCCGTCGACCGGGCGCACGCCGAAGGGCTGTGGATCGAGGCCGAGTTGGGGAAGGTCGGCGGCAAACACGGGGAGCCGGCGCTCGACGCACACGCGGCCGGGGCCCGCACCGACCCGACCGAGGCCCGCGCGTTCGTCGCGGACTCCGGGGTGGACGCCCTCGCCGTGGCCATCGGCAGCGCCCACGCCATGACCACCCGTACCGCCGCCCTCGACCACGCTCTCCTGGCACGCCTCACCGCGGCCCTGGACGTGCCCCTCGTACTGCACGGCTCGTCCGGCGTCCCCGACGGCGAGCTGGCCGCCGCCGTCGCCAACGGCATCACCAAGGTGAACGTCGGCACCGCCCTGAACCTCGCCATGACCGGCGCCATCAGGGATTTCCTCACGGCCCATCCCGAGGCGGTCGACTCGCGCGCGTATCTCGGCGCGGGCCGGGAGGCGATGGTGCGGGCGGTGGCCGGCATCATCCGGGTGGTCCACCGCCCGGACGTGCGGCGCGGCGCGCCGGCTACTCCCTGACCGCCCTCAGCACCACGAACTTCGGGTCACCGGCGATCACTTGGCTGTTGCCGAACAGGCGCCGCAACTTCACGTGGTACCCGAGGTGCCGGTTGCCGACCACCCACAGCTCACCGCCCGGCGCGAGCGCCCGCCGGGCACCGGTGAACATCCGCCACGCCGTCGCGTCGGTCGTCGCCTGGTGCGAGTGGAACGGCGGGTTGTTGAGGACCAAATCGACACTGCCGTCCGGCACCCCCTCCAGCGCGTCCCCGACCCGGAACTCGGCGTGTCCGGGCGCACCGCTCGCCTTGTACGTGGCCTCGGCCGAGGCCACCGCCTGGAACGACTCGTCCACGAACAGCACCTCGGCGCCGGGGTCGGCCAGCGCCACGGCCGTACCGACGACTCCGTTGCCGCACCCCAGGTCCACGACCCGCCGGGCGCCCCCGCCGGCCGGCAGGTGGCGCAGGAAGAACCGGGTGCCGATGTCGAGCCGCTCGGCGCAGAAGACGCCCGCGTGGTTGACGACCGTGCGGCCCGAGACGGGACCGACGTCCTTCGGAAGCCGGTAGCTGTGCGGCCACGGGTTCGTCCCCCGAGGCCGCCGCGGGTCCGGGGCGCAGAAGATCAGCCGGGCCTTCTTCTCGGCGAGCGAGGTACGGGTCGGGCCGAGGATCCGCTCGAACAGCTTCAGCGTCGAGGTGTGGATCTCCTTCACCATCCCGGCGCCCACCACGACCGTGTCCGCGTGCACGGCGGGCGCCAGCCGCAGCAGCTGGTCCTCCAGCAGCGCCAGGCTCTTCGGCACCCGGACCAGGAGCACGTCGATCCGCTCGGGCGGCGGGTCCTGCGTGGTCAGCAGTGTCGCGGCGGCGTCCGCCCGGGCCCGCGCGAGGTTGGCGCGGGTCGCCTCCCGGGTGAGGTGGGAGTCGGTGATCTGTACCGGCCGGTGCGCGGCGAGTGCCGTGACCAGCGCGCCCCAGCGGTCGCCGAGCACCACGACCGTGCCGTCCAGCGACACCTCCTCGTCCGCGAGGTACCGGAGCAGGTACTCGTCGGAGGCGTCCCAGGCGCGCAGCCGCTCGCGCGGGTCCTCGGGGAAGCGGGTGGGCTCCAGCTCGCCCCAGGGCGTCGTCATTCGGTCGTTCATCGTGCGCCCAGGCTAGCCGAGCCGGGCCCACGGCCCCCGCCCGGCAGGTCGGGCAGGTCGGGCAGGATGGAAAGTGTGGAAGGCACGGAAGGCAGAAGCATGGACGCCGAGCTGTTCCCCCGCGCCCGCGCGCAGGTCGCGCCAGGCGCGGTGCACCTGCCGGACTGGCTGGACGCCGGCCGGCAACGGGAGCTGCTGGCGGCCTGCCGGAGGTGGGCGCTCCCGCCGGCCGGCCTGCGCACGGTCCGCACACCCGGCGGCGGCACGATGACCGCCCGCCAGGTCTGCCTGGGCCGCCACTGGTATCCCTACGGCTACGCCCTCACCGTGGTCGACGGCGACGGCGCCCCCGTCAAACCGTTCCCGCCGTGGCTGGACGAGCTGGGCCGCCGCGCGGTGAGCGACGCGCTCGGGGAAGGGGCGGCGCCGCCGGACCCGTACGACATCGCACTGATCAACTTCTACGACGGGGACGCCCGCATGGGCATGCACCGGGACAGCGACGAGAAGTCCCCCGCGCCGGTGGTGTCCCTGAGCCTGGGCGACACCTGCGTCTTCCGCTTCGGCAACCCCGAGACCCGCGGCCGGCCGTACACGGACGTCGAACTGCGCAGCGGGGACCTGTTCGTGTTCGGGGGCCCGTCCCGGCTCGCCCACCACGGCGTGCCGCGGGTGCACGCGGGCACCGCGCCGCCCGAGTTGGGGCTGACGGGACGGCTGAACATCACCCTCAGGGTGAGCGGGCTGTAGGACGCGGCGGCGGCCCCGGGAACTTCGGATCATGGGAGACTCGCCCTCATGAGCGGCAAGGCGGACCCCCGGACGCCGGGGGAAGGGACCACCTCGAGAGCGCGGTTGGACCGGGGGCGCGGTGCGCTCGGTCCCGCGTTGGAGCTCGTGCACACCGGGCGGGCGCCGACCCGTGCCGTCCTCACCGCCGAACTGGGGGTGACACGGGCGACGGCCGGCGCCGTGGCCGCCGAGCTGGAGGCGCTCGGCCTGATCCGGGTCGACGCCCGGCCCGGCGCGGCGGCGGGGTCGCAGGGGCGGCCCTCGCACCGGCTGGCCGTCGCCGAGGACGGCCCGGTCGTGCTCGCCGCGCAGGTGCACGCCGACGGGTTCCGGGCCGCGCTGGTCGGCCTTGGCGGCCGGATCGTGGCCACCGCGCCCGGCTGCGAGACCGTCGACCCCGACCCGGCGAAGGTCCTCGGGTCCGTCGTGGAGGCCGGCGCCGAACTGCTGCGCACGACCGGGCGGCGCTGCGTCGGCGCCGGCCTCGCCGTGCCGTCCGCCGTGGCCGAGCCCGACGGGCTGGCCCTCAACCCGCTGCACCTGGCCTGGCCGGTGGGGGCGCCGGTGCGCCGGATCTTCGCCGAGTGCGTGCGCGAGGCGGGGATCACGGGTCCGGCCTTCGCGGGCAACGACGTCAACCTCGCCGCGCTCGCCGAGCACCGGCACGGCGCGGGCCGAGGCGCCCGCGACCTGCTGTGCGTGGCCACCGGGCACCGCGGGGTGGGCGGCGCGCTGGTGCTGGACGGGCGCCTGCACACGGGCAGTTCGGGCCTGGCGCTGGAGGTCGGCCACCTCACCGTCAACCCCGAGGGCCGCCCCTGTCACTGCGGCAGCCGCGGCTGCCTGGACGTCGAGGCCGACCCACTGGCTCTCCTCACGGCCGCCGGACGCGACCCCGGCCCCGAACCGTCCCTGCTCCAGCAGGCCGACGACCTGATCCGCGACCGCTTCGACGACCCGGCCGTCCGTACGGCCGTCGAGGCCCTGATCGAACGGCTCGGCCTCGGACTCGCCGGCCTGGTCAACATCCTCAACCCCGACCGCATCATCCTCGGTGGGCTGCACCGCACGCTCCTGGACGCCGACCCGGACCGGCTGCGCGCGGTCGTCGCCGACCGAAGCCTGTGGGGGCAGAGCGGCGGCGTCCCCATCCTGGCGTGCACGCTGGACCACAACAGCCTGGTCGGCGCCGCCGAGTTGGCGTGGCAGCCGGCCCTGGACGACCCGCTGGGGGCACTGAGCGGTGCGTGAACACCTGCCGGTGCCAGGCGGTTTGGCCCTGCTGGAACCCGAACGGCTGCGTCTGGTCGAGGTGATGGCGCCCTCACTGCGGGCGGGGGAGCGGGCCGCCATGAACCGCGCGTGGGCGGACGCGGTCGCGGCCAACCCGAGCCTGTTCGACGGCCCGGTGGTGGTCTGCGCCGGCCTGGACAGCGAAGGGCCGGACGGCCTGGTCGTCTCCTGGTCCCGGACCACCTACCGGTACCTCGCCCTGCGCCGGGTACCGGGCGCCGCCCCGCTGCCGTCCCTCTTCGTGAGCGTCGTACAGCCCACGGACGACGGACGTGTCGTGGTGGGGCGGATGTCCTCGTCCACCGCCGCCCCCGGCCGCTGGCAGCTGCCCGGCGGGTCCGTCGAACCACCCACCGGCCGGGAGCCCCTGGACGAGGCCGCACTGCGCGGACACGCCGCCCTGGAGCTGGCCGAGGAGACGGGCCTCGACACCCCGCCCGCGGAACTCACCCGCTGCCTGGTCACCCACGCGGCGACCGGCCAGATCGGCGTCCACTACCTCGCGCCGCGCAGACCGGCGCCACTGCTGCGCGAACGGTTCGCGGCCCTGGTGGCCACCGAGACGGCCCTGGGACGGGACCCGGAGTTCGACGAGCTCGCCCTGATCGGCTCCCCGGCCGAACTACCAGGCCTCACCGGCCCTCACGTCGCCTACCTCGAAGCGGTCGTCAGCCGGCACACGGCCCCTCTCGGCGGTGGCCGTGACCGGCGTCGGGGGTGAGGCGGCGGTTCTCGTCGTGTCAGCGTGCGCGGCGCAGGGCGCGCGGCCGTTGTCAGCCGCCGCACGGCCTGGCGCGGGGCGTCCTCGGCGCACGCCGTCACATGCGTCCGGGGTGGGCGGTCCTGCCCGGTCCCGGGCGGGGCCGACGGGTGGGCCCGGACGGGGTCCTACGCCACGGGGTCGCCGTCCTACAGGACGGGGTCGCGGTCCACGCCGGACGCGGTCCCCCACCACGGGCTCATGGCCCCGAGCCGGGACGGCTGTGCGTCGCCCCGAGTACGCTCGCCCCATGCGGATCTCCGTTTCCTCGGACATGGACGAACCAGTGGCCCGCTCCCTGGTCGCCGAACTGCGCGACCGCGGTCACGAGGTGGCGGCGCACGGGGCGCTGAAGCCCGGCGACGACCCCGGGTGGGCCACCTGTTCCCGGGCCGCGGCCGCCGAGGTCGCCGCCGGGACCGCGGACCAGGCCGTCGTGTGCTGCTGGACCGGCACCGGCGCCTCGATCGCCGCCAACAAGGTGCCCGGAGTGCGCGCGGCCCTGTGCACGGACGCGTACACGGCGGACGGCGCCCGCCGCTGGAACGACGCCAACGTCCTGGCCCTCAGCCTGCGTCTGACGTCCGAGCCCCTGCTCAGGGAGATCCTCGACGCCTGGTTCGCCGCCGAGCCGAGCCAGGACACCGAGGACCGGGCGAACGTGGCGCACCTCGGACGGCACGACCTCACGCGCACCCTCCCGTGACCCACCGCCGGTGACCGACGGGTTCCGGAGCGACGGGGCGCGGCCTGCGCGTACCCGCAGGCCGCAGCAGCCGGGGCGGGGCGGGGAGCAGTCGCGGGAAGCCGCCGTACTCCCCGGGAGGTACGCGCACTGCCGCCGGACGCACGACGACCTGGACCCCGGTCCGGCGCGAGTCTCGAGACAGCACCAGAAGACCCACCTGGGAGATGACTCGAGATGCTGACACTTGCCCACTGGGGCGGCGGTCCCGGCCCGTGGATCCTCCTCTTCCCGCTGGTCTGGGCGGCGGCCGTGGCCGGCGTCGTGACCGTCCTGCGCCGAACCGGCCCGCGCGGCCGGCGCGGACCGTGGCGGACGCCCGACGACCCCCGCCCGACCGGCGACGCGCCCCTCGCCGTGCTCGGCCGCCGCTTCGCCTCCGGTGAGATCGACGAGGACGAGTACTGGCGCCGGCTGTCCGTCCTGGACGAGCAGTTCGGCCGTACGTCCAAAAAGGGCGGCGCGCTGTGACGACCACGACCACCACGCGCACGGCCGCCGGAGTCACCGACGCCGTGAAGGTGTACGGCACCGGTGACACCGCCGTGCGGGCCCTGGACGGGGTGAGCGTCGACTTCCCGGCCGGCCGCTTCACCGCGATCATGGGGCCCTCGGGCTCCGGCAAGTCCACCCTGATGCACTGCGCGGCCGGCCTCGACACCCTGACCTCGGGAACCGCCCGCATCGGGGACACCGACCTCGGCGGCCTGGACGACCGGCGCCTGACCCTTTTGCGCCGCGACCGCGTCGGTTTCGTGTTCCAGGCTTTCAACCTGGTGCCGACGCTGACCGTCGCGGAGAACATCACCCTGCCGCTCGACCTCGCGGGCCGCACCGGCGACGACGAGTGGATCGACGCCCTCGTCGACGCCGTCGGCCTGCGCGACCGGCTCCGTCACCAGCCCGCCGAACTCTCCGGCGGGCAGCAGCAACGGGTCGCGGTGGCGCGGGCGTTCGCCGGACGACCGGACGTCGTGTTCGCCGACGAACCCACCGGCAACCTCGACTCCCGCTCCGGCGGCGAGGTCCTCGGGCTGCTCGGCCGGACCGTCCGCGGCACGGCCCGCACGGTCGTCATGGTGACCCACGACCCGGTCGCCGCCGCCCACGCCGACGAGGTCGTCTTCCTCGCCGACGGACGGCTCGTCGACCGGATGGAGGCCCCGACCGCCGACCGCGTCCTGGACCGGATGAAGGCGTTCGAGGTGCGGTCATGAACACCGCCGTACGCCTGAGCGTGTCGTCCTTGCGCGCGCACGGACGGCGCTTCGCCGGCACGTTCCTCGCGGTGTTCCTGGGCGTCGCCTTCCTCGCCGGGACCCTCGTGATGGGCGACACCCTGCGCGCCGGCTTCGACACGATGTTCGGCGACGCGGCCCGGGGCACCGACGCCGTGGTCCGCGGCGCCGACGCCATCACCACGCCCGGCGAGAGCCAGGGCGTGCGGCAGCCGGTCCCTGCGGGCCTGGTCGGTGCCGTCGAGAAGGTCCCGGGGGTGGCGGCGGCCGCCCCCGACGTCGAGGGCGCGGGCCAGCTCGTCGGCGCCGACGGCGAGTCGATCGGCGGCCAGGGCCCGCCCACGCTGGCCGGCAACTGGATCACCGACCCCCTGCTCAACGCCTACCGGCTCGCCGAGGGCCGTGCCCCGCTGCGGTCCGGCGAGGTCGTCGTCAACCGGGGTGCGGCCAAAAAGGGCGGGCTGCGCGTCGGCGACACGACGACCCTGCGCACGCCCGATCCGGTGCGGGTGACGATCGTCGGCCTCGCGACCTTCGGCGGCGCGGACGGCATGGCGCAGGTGACCTTCACCGGCATGACCCGCGCCGACGCCGAGAAGTACCTGACCGCCACGCCGGGTCTCGCCGCGAGCATCCGGGTGCGTGCCGGTCCCGGGGTGAGCCAGCGGGAACTCGTCGACCGGCTGACTCCCGTACTGCCGAAGGGAGTCGAGGCCGTCACCGGCCAGGAGTCCGCCGCCGAGAACACCGACATGATCTCCAGCCGGTTCCTCACCCTCTTCACCACCTTTCTCCTGGTGTTCTCCGGCATCGCCCTGCTGGTGGCCACCTTCTCCATCCACAACACCTTCGCCATCGTCACGGCCCAACGCACCCGCGACAACGCCCTGTTGCGAGTTCTCGGCGCGTCCCGCAGGCAGGTCACCGCGACCTCGCTCGTCGAGGCGGGTGTCGTGGCGGTCACGGCCTCGGTCGCGGGACTGGTGGGCGGCATCGGTGTCGCCGCGGGACTCCAGGCGCTGTTCCCGGCCATCGGATTCCCCTTCCCCGAGGGCGATCTGGTGATCCGCTCGCTGTCCATGCTGCTGCCGCTCGCGGTCGGCGTTTTCGTCTGTCTCGGCTCCGCGCTGATGCCCGCCGTCCGCGCCGGCCGTATCGCGCCACTGGCCGCTCTGCGCGAGACGGCCGTCGACCGGTCGGGCGCCTCACGGCTGCGCGCGGTCACCGGCGCGGTGACGGCGGCCCTCTCGGTCGCCGTGACCCTGACCGGTGTCCTGGCGTCGCCGTCCCTGTGGCTCGCCGGACTGGGCGCGGTGCTGGCCCTGGCCGCGTTCGTGGTCCTCGGCCCGGTCGCCTCCTCGACGGCCGTACGCGTTCTCGGCGCACCTCTCGACAGGCTGCGCGGGGTTTCCGGCGGCCTGGCGCGACGCAACGCGCTGCGCGACCCGCGGCGCACGGCCGCCACGGCCGGCGCCCTGATGATCGGCGTCGCCGTGGTCTCGCTGTTCACGGTGTTCGGCGCCTCGCTGAAGGCGACCATGGACCAGACCGTGTCACGCTCGTTCGCGGGCGACGTCGTGGTGAGCACGCCGTCCTTCGGCGCGGGCGGCAGCGGACTCAGCCCCCGCCTCGCGGCGGCCGTCCAGCAGCTGCCCGAGGTGGACACGGCCGTCGGCCTCGGCCGCGGGGTCGCCGAAGTCGACGGTAGCGGGCGGGCGTTGACGGTGACCGACCCGGTCGCCCTGCAGCGCACCTTCGACCTCGGCACGGTCCGGGGCTCCCTGCGCGCCCTCGGCCCCGACGGCCTCGCCATCACGCGGCAGGAGGCCGAGGAGCGGGGGCTGACGACGGGGGACACGACCCGGCTGACCTTCACCGACGGCCGGACGGTGACCTTCACCGTCCGCGCGGTCTACGGCCGGTCCGAACTCGCCGGCGACTACGTCATCACCCGCGCCGCCTGGGCACCGCACCGTACGCAGGACTCCGACACCCTCCTCGCGGTGTCCTTCAAGGACGGCGTGGGCATCGACCGCGGCACGGCTGCCGTGCACAGGGTCGCGGAGCGCTACGGCAACCCCGAGGTGCAGACCCGCGCGGAGTACGCGCAGTCCTCGGCCGGTGGCATCGACATGATGCTGACCCTCGTCTACGCGCTGCTCGCCCTCGCGGTGCTGATCGCGCTGTTCGGTATCGCCAACACGCTGAGCCTGGCGGTCCACGAACGAACCCGGGAGCTGGGCCTGCTCCGGGCCGTCGGCCAGACCCGTTCGCAGCTGCGGGCCATGGTCCGCTGGGAATCGGTCCTGGTCGCGGCCTTCGGCACGGTCGGCGGACTCACGCTCGGCGTCTTCCTCGGCTGGGTGCTGGTCAAGGCGTCCGACGAAACCACCGACAGCGCATTCGCCTTCGCGCTGCCGCCCCTCCGGCTGGCGATCGTGGCCCTCGTGGGCCTGACCGCGGGCGCCCTGGCCGCCCTCCGCCCGGCCCGCCGCGCATCCCGCCTGAACATGCTGAGGGCGATCGCGACGGAGTGAGACGCAGATCCCGTCAACGGCGAGGGCGCCCGCCAACGGTGAGCCATGCGCCCCAACTTCGGAATGCGGCCGAGAGTGCCGCCCGTCAAAGGCGGGAGGCGGGCGCCCAATGGCGGGGGACACGCGGGCGCTTGGGGTGCTGCCCGTCGACGGCGGAGGCGAGCGCCAGTCTCGGTGGCGCGCCTTCGGGCGGCATGGGCTGCCCACAAACGGCGGGAGGCATGCGCCCTATGGCGGGGCGCGCCCGGGTGCTGCGGGTGCCGCCCGTAGAAGGCGGAGAGTGCCGCTTGCCAACGGCGGAACCTGCCCGCCGGCCGCGCGTGCCGCCCGCCAGCGGCGGAACGCGGCGGAACGTGCCCGCCGACCGCGCGATCCGCCCGCCAACGGCGGGAACCGTGCACCAGCCGTGAGGGGCGTGCGCTCGCCAGCCGCGCGCCCTCAACCGCACCCAGGCGCCCGCAGAAGGGCACGCGCCGCCGGGTGAGGGTGGCGCCCGTCAGCCGACCACGGCCGATCGGGCGGGAGCGTGTTCGGGCCGGCGCAGGTCGAGGTCGTGCTCGACCTCCGCGAAGACGTGCACCGGCTTCTCCGTGGTGACCCGGCGTGGCGGCCGGGCCGCGGCGGGCCGTGGGGCCGAGGGCGTCGGCAGCGTGAACCAGACGACCTTCCCGGACTCGCCGTCCGGTCGCACGCCCCAGCTCTCGCTGACCGCCGCGACCATCGCCAGCCCGCGTCCGCGGGTGGCGAGCGCGTCGGTGTCCGCCGCGTCCGCGAGGTCCTCCACGACCGGCAGACGCGGATCGTGGTCGTACACCGAGACCATCAGCCGGTCGAGCAGCAGCTCGATCTCCACGGTGCACGTCTTGTCGGGCTGGGCATGGCGGTGGACGTTGGTCAGCAGCTCTGTCACACCGAGCGCGGCCCGGTCGATCAGAGGGTCCAGATGCCAGTAGCGCAACTGCGCCGATACGATTCTGCGGACCTGGCCGATCCGCGCCGGCAGAGCTTGGAGCTCCACCGCGCAGTGCCTGTTCGGATGAGTGATCACGGCTGCGACTCCCCGACTGAAGAGGCCCGGAAGAACACGGAGTAGGGATCCAGCAGGACCTGTGCGTGGCATGGCCGCCTGCTGTCGTGGCCGGCGGGCTGGTTCGCAGCGTTATCGCCGGTAAACCCAGAGTGACGTGAGAACAGCGTGACGCAGGGGACGACACCCCGCAACTCGCGCCGTTCAGCCGCCCCGGCCGGCCGCCTTGCGTACGGCCTCGATGAACCGGCGGGCGGCGGGCGGGCCCGGTTCGCCGGGGGCCGGGTCGTGGTCGCCGAGGGTCAGCAGGTAGCGGTTGCCGTTCAGGTCGGCCTGTGCCCGGTCCTCGGTGGCGAACCAGGGCTTGGACGCGCGCACCGCCTGCACCGGCGCGCTGTCGATCTCGCTGCCGTAGCTGGTGAGCAACTCCAGCCTGCCGTCATTGATCCGGACCTGTCCGGCCCGGGTGAGTGACCGCAGCCGCTTGCCGATCCGTACGCCCGTGGCCGTGAACTCCGGCTCCGCCATGCCGTTGCGCCCCCTCGTGCCCGTCGCTCCGCCGGTGCCCCCGGCCGCGGGCCGGGATACGGCTCGCGGAGGGCCCGGTCGCGTGATCCGGTCTCCTGATCCAGTGTGCGCCCCCGTACGGGACCTTCGTCCCGCCGGGCAGTCTGCCCGCCCGGGAGGTCGAGCACCAGTGCGCACGGCGTCCCGGAGGCGGGCGCCCGGAGCACTCGCGCGAATGCGCCCCCCATCCGCGCGCCGTTCCGCCCCAGGGTCCGCTTTGGGCTGCCCAAAGGAGTGTTTATGCAGGTGAGAAGCGTGTGGCAGGTGTCTATGATCGGTATGTCGGCCACGCGACGCGTCGTCGGCGCGAAGCCTAAGGAGCCCCGCCGTGAGCACCACCCAGCAGACCCGGACCGGCGCCACCCTCGATGTCGACCGCAGTGACAGCGCCTACCGGGGCTGGCTGAAAGAGGCCGTCCGAAAGGTCCAGGCGGACGCCAACCGCTCGGCCGACACGCATCTGCTCCGGTTCCCCCTGCCGGACGACTGGGGCATCGACCTGTACCTGAAGGACGAGTCGACCCACCCCACCGGCAGCCTCAAGCACCGGCTCGCGCGCTCCCTGTTCCTCTACGGCCTGTGCAATGGCTGGATCAGGCCCGGCCGCCCGGTGATCGAGGCGTCCAGCGGCTCGACCGCCGTCTCCGAGGCGTACTTCGCGAAGCTGATCGGCGTGCCCTTCATCGCCGTGATGCCGCGCACGACGAGCGCCGAGAAATGCCGTCTCATCGAGTTCCACGGCGGACGGTGCCATTTCGTGGACGACCCGCGCAGGATGTACGAGGCGTCCGCCGCACTCGCGGCCGACACCGGCGGCCACTACATGGACCAGTTCACCTACGCCGAACGGGCCACGGACTGGCGCGGCAACAACAACATCGCCGAATCCGTCTTCAGGCAAATGGAGTTGGAACGTTTCCCGGAGCCCGCGTGGATCGTCGCCACGGCCGGCACCGGTGGCACCTCGGCGACCATCGCGCGGTATGTGCACTACATGCAGTACGACACCCGCATCTGTGTCGCCGACCCGGAGAACTCGTGTTTCTTCGAGGGCTGGACCACCGGCGATCCGGACGTCACGTGCGACTGCGGCTCACGCATCGAGGGCATCGGCCGGCCGCGGATGGAGCCCAGCTTCGTGCCCGGCGCCGTCGACCGCATGATGAAGGTCCCCGACGCGGCGAGCGTCGCCGCCGTGCGGGCCCTGGAGCAGGCCATCGGCCGCAAGGCGGGCGGCTCCACGGGCACCGGGCTGTGGAGCGCGCTGAAGATCGTCGCCGAGATGGTGGCCGAGGGGCGCACCGGGAGCGTGGTGACCCTGCTGTGCGACCCGGGGGACCGGTACCTCGACAAGTACTACTCCGACGCCTGGCTCGCCGAACAGGGTCTGGACATCGAGCCGTACACGGCGGCGATCCGCTCCCTGCTGAGGACCGGCGTCTGGCCCGCCTGACTCACCCGGCGGCCAGCCGCCGCTCCAGCGCCGCCACCGCGCCCCGGAAGGTCCGCCCCATGCCGCCGCGCGCGAGCCGCAGGACGAGCCGCACCGGGGCCGGCGCGTCGGCCGCGAACGTCCACCGTAGAAGCGTGCCGGTGTCCGCCGGGGTGAGCCGCCACTCCTCGACCAGGGCCCGCAGGCCGGGTGCGTTGGTGGCGTCCACGCGGTAGGCGTACACCTCCGCCTCCTTCGCCACGAGAACCGTCTCCTCGAAGCGGGTGCCGCCCCGCAGCCGGATCTCCCGCCGGCCGCCGTCACCGAGCGGCCGGGCGAGCGTCACCGCCGAGAACCACTCGGCCCAGCCGGGCACGTCCTCGGCGAGGGCGCGGAAGACGGCCGCGGGGGAGGCGGAGACCTCCCGGGCGAAGACGAGCCGCAGGGGAGCGTGCTCGAGGAACTCGGTTCCCACCGGTCGCAGCGGACGAGCCATGGACACAACCCCCTGGTGTGCGGCCCGGCGCAGGACGGGCGGGGCGGACACGGGCGGTACCCCGCCGGCGCCCGTCACCCTAGCTGACGGTCAGTCAGCTGTCTGCTCCTCGTCGGTCTCTCCCGCCACCACCAGCCGTCGCAGATGCTCGGAGACCTCCGCGCGCGCCCCGGCCGGCAGTCCGGCATCCGTCACCAGGGTGTCGACCTGCTCCAGGGCCGCGAACGAACTCAGCCCCACCGTGCCCCACTTCGTGTGGTCCGCGACCACCACGACCCGCCGCGCCGACTGCACCAGACGCCGGTTGGTCTCGGCCTCCGCGAGGTTCGGCGTCGACAGGCCGGCCTCGACCGATATCCCGTGCACGCCGAGGAACAGCACGTCGAAGTGGAGCGCGGCGATCGCCTGGTCGGCCACCGGACCCACCAGCGAGTCGGACGGGGTGCGCACGCCACCGGTCAGCACGACCGTGGCCGCGCCCTGCCGGGGGCCCGAGGTGCGCTGCGCCGCGTGGAACACGTCGGCCACCCGGACCGAATTGGTCACGACGGTGAGGTCCGGCACCTCCAGCAGGTGATGGGCCAGCGCGTAGGTCGTCGTACCGCCCGACAGAGCGATCGCGCTGCCCGGCGCGACCAGTTCGGACGCCGCCTGCGCGATGTCCTCCTTGGCGGTCAGCTCAAGACCCGACTTCGCCTCGAAGCCCGGCTCGTGCGTGCTCGCCTCGACCACGGGCACGGCGCCGCCGTGCACCTTCTCCAGAACGCCCTGCCGGGCGAGCGCGTCCAGATCGCGCCGCACCGTCATGTCCGACACGCCGAGCTTGCGGGTCAGCTCGTTGACGCGGACACCGCCACGGCGCCGGACCTCGTCCAGGATCAGGGCGCGCCGCTGCTCCGCGAGGAGGTTCTGATTCTCACTCACGTACGCTCCGGTCCTTTCGCCTCAAGCCGTCCGACACGCTCCGCGCACCCCCTGCGACAAGGACATTCCTCCCGCTTCCGGTGCGCGGGCGTCCCATCCTTGCACGGGTCGCCGCCGGTGGCGCCACCGACTGCCGGACGCGCGCATGTCATCTACGCGTCATCCTCGGCCCGCGTGTCGCACGGATCGGGGAGATTCCGTGACGGGAGGTGTGTGCCCCCGCCCCGATGGAGATCCTTGTGCCCGCGCGGCAGATGCCGACGGAGCGTCACGGGGGAAGTGCGAACAGTGGAACGTGCACGCGAACATGGCCCGACCGGACCCGGTGACCACGCCGAGCCGCCCGGGGAGACCGGAGCCGCCCTGGAACTGCTGGTCCACGGCGTGGGCGGCGCCACGCCCGGGAAGATGCTCGGTGATCCGCGCACCGTGCGGATCACCGGTGACGACACGGCGGCCGTCTTCCGGCGCGCCGGGGACGCCGACGCGGAGTCCAGGCCGGGCGCCCACCGCGGCGGCCCGGTGCCCGAGGCGTACGTCTGGTGCAACCTCACCTCCGGCAACGGCAGCCGCGCCCTGTGGCTGGTGCTGCTGCCCTTCATGGTCGTCAACCTCGCCCACTGGATGCGCCCCACCGCGCGCGGCAGCACCCGGACGGTGCGTCTGTACGGACTGCTCGTGCGGCTCGCCGCCCTGACCCTGACCGTGCTGCTGGTCGCCGCCGTCTGCGAGGTCGCCCTCGACCTGACCGCCTGGCAGTGCGCGGGCACCCGCGCCTGCGCCGGACGCCACTCCTGGCTGGGCTTCCTGTCGCCCGAATCCTCCGCCGGCGGCTGGTGGAGCCGCCCCGGCCGCCGGCTCGCCCTCGCCGCCCTGCTGCCCGCCGGGCTCACCGGCCTGCTGTGGTACCTCTCGCACCGCACCTGGAGCGCCTACGAGTCCCAGCGGCCGCTGCCCCGCCGGCCCGAACCCGACGAGGAGACCGTCCGCACCGCACTGAGCAGGCCCGGCTTCTGGTACGGCCGCCGTCTGGTGGCCGGCTGCGCGCCGCCCACACCGCCGCGGGCCTGCTCACGGTCGCGGCGGCGGTCGGCTCCGCGGCGGCCCGCTTCGACCGCCGGCCCGGTGGCCCCGCCCTGCTCGACATCGTGGGCCGTCTCCTGGAGGCGGGCCTGGTCGCGGGCGCCCTGGCCGTGGTGTGGGTCGTCTGCCGCCGCGGCCGCAGCGAGCGGCGCCCCGACCAGAAGGTCGACCGGCACCTCGTACGGCTGCTGCCGCTCGCCGCCGTCGTCCTGCTCGCCTGCTCCCTGGTGTACGCCGGCTGGGAGCGCCCGGGCTGGGAATCGACCGGCCGGCTGCCGGGGGACGCCACCTTCGGCGCCCTCGCCCTGGCCCAGGGTGCAGTGGTCCTCGCCCTCGCCGTGGTGGCCCGCCTGCTGCACCGCACCCACCCCGACTCCCGGGCGGCGCTGCGCGGCCTGGGCGGACCCGCCGTCGCGCTGCTGGCCTGCGCGCTGGGCGGCGTGATGTCCGCGGGCGTCGCGCAGCGGACGTCGGACTGGCTGGACGGCACCGGCACCTCCATCGACGGCCCACCGGTCCTGCTGACCTGGCAGGCGTCCGTCATTCCGCCGCTGCTCGCGGTGCTGCTGGTCCTCTGCGGCCGGCTGGCCCGGCGGACCTGGCTGCTGCGCCGCGCGGAACTGCCTCTGGTGGGCCGCGACCATCCCGGCGAACCCGGGGATCCGCAACGCACCCGCCGCATCGCCAGAACGCGCGCGACGGCCACCCTGACCGACCGGGCGCCGCTCATCACGGCCGTCACGTCCACCGCCACGCTGATCCTGGGCGCCGGCGCGCTCGTGGGCGCCCTGACGACCGGCCGGGCACCCGCGAGCGCCGCCCGGCACGCCCACCCCTTCGTGCACGGCGCCGCCGCGACCGCGCAGGCCCTGGGCTCCTGGCTGATCGGCGTCGGCTTCGTCCTGTTCGTCACCTGGGGCCGGCGCGCCTACAAGGACCCCGCCGCCCGGCGCACCATCGGCATCCTCTGGGACGTCGGCACCTTCTGGCCGCGCGCCGCCCACCCGTTCGCGCCGCCCTGCTACGCCGAGCGCGCGGTGCCCGACCTGACCTGGCGGATCGACACCTGGACGCGGGCCACCGGCGGGCGGCTCGTCCTCTCCGGCCACTCGTAGGGCAGCGTCCTCGCCGCCGCGGCGGCCTGGCAACTGCACCCCTCGGTCCGCAGACGGGTCGCGCTGCTGACCTACGGCTCCCCGCTGGAACGCCTCTACGGCCGCTGGTTCCCGGCCCACTTCGGCCCGGCCGCCCTCAGTTCGCTGCACCACGAGGTCGACTGCTGGCGCAACCTCTACCGCCTCACCGACCCGATCGGCGGCCCCGTCCGTCTGCCCGGCGACTGCGGACCCGAGGTGGACCGCGAGGCCCTCAAGGACCCCCTCGCCCATGGCCGCACCGCGCTGCACCCCCTGCCGGCACCGATCCTCGGCCACTCCGACTACCAGGCCGACCCGGCGTTCGCCGAGGAACGCGCACGCCTGCTCGCCCGGCTCCGCCCGGACCTGCCGGGCCCCCGCCACCGGGCGGTTCCCGACGGCGGTACGGGCGAGGGGACTCAGGGAAGCTCGGGCAGGTCCTCGGCGTAGAGGAGCGTCAGGTCGTCCGTGCTCGGGTCCTCGAACTGCGCGACCCGGCTCGCGTGCCGCTCCACCATCGCCTCGAAGGTCTGGCGGGCGGTGCGGCCGTTGCCGAACGCGGGGCCCTTGGGCAGCGTCGTGAAGTACTTCAGCAGGCCCTCGCCGGCGCCGGGTGCCAGCCGGTACTCGTGCTCCTCGGCCTGCTGCTCCACGATCCGCAGCAGTTCCTCGGGCCGGTAGTCACTGAACGTGATCGTCCGTGAGAAGCGGGAGGCCACACCCGGGTTGATCGAAAGGAACCGCTCCATCTCGGCCGTGTAGCCCGCGACGATCACCACGACCGCGTCGCGGTGGTCCTCCATCAGCTTCACGAGCGTGTCGATGGCCTCCTTGCCGAAGTCGCGGCCGGAGTCCTCCGGGGACAGCGCGTACGCCTCGTCGATGAACAGCACCCCGCCACGCGCCCGGTCGAAGGCCTCCTGGGTGCGGATCGCGGTGGAGCCGATGTGCTCGCCGACCAGGTCGACGCGGGACACCTCGACGAGATGACCCTTGTCCAGCACGCCGAGCGAGGCCAGGATCTCGCCGTAGAGACGGGCGACGGTCGTCTTGCCGGTGCCGGGGGAGCCGGTGAAGACCAGGTGGCGCTTGACCGAGGCCGCCTTGAGCCCGGCCTGCTGGCGGCGCCGCCCGACCTCGATCATGTCGGTGAGCGCCCGCACCTCGCGCTTGACGCTGTCCAGCCCCACCAGCGCGTCCAGCTCACCGAGGACGTCCTTCGAGCTGCGCGCCGCCGGCTCGGGACCGGCCGGTGCCACGAGCGGTTCCTGCTCGGTGGTGCGCTGGCCGGGGATCGCGCCCAGCAGCCCGGGCGTCTGCGCGGTCGTCTGTACGGCGGTCTGCGGCGTCGCCGGGGGCCGTGGGCCCGCGCTCTCGTCGCTCGTGCAGTCCTCCACGACCGGGCCCACGCCGGACGCGCCGTCCGGGCCGGCCTCCGCGAACTCGTACCCGCCGCGCGCGCAGCGCTCGGTGCGGCACTTCTTCAGCGTCGTACGGCAGCCGTCCAGGACGTGGAAGCCGTACCCGCCGCTGCCGGTGACCCGGCAGTTCAGGAAGCTGCCGCGGCCGCCGGCGGAGACGTAGAAACCCGCTTCCGCGGGGGCGTCGACCGTGCACCGCTCGATCGTCGGGTCGGCGCCCTTGGTGACGATCACTCCGGTCTGGGTGCCGTCGACACTGCAGTTGCTCAGGGTGCCGCCACTGCCGTGGTCGCGGAACCAGGCGCCCGTGGCCGCGTCCCGGATCCGGCAGTCGTCCAGCTGGACGGTGGCGCCGTCGCTCACCGACACGGCCGTGTTGCGCACCTGGGACAGGTCGCTGTCGACGACGTCGACACGGGAGCCGCGGTCCAGGACGAACAGGGCGTCCGGCACGTCGTGCACCCGGCAGGACTCCAGGACCGCCGTGGCGCCGTCGCTGACCCACACCGCGGGGTAGTCGCCCGTGCTGTCGAAGATCTCGCACTGGTTGGCGTCCACGCGGGTGCCCGGGTCCCACACCGACAGCCCGTTGCGGCCGAACTGACGCACCGTCGTCCTGGTCAGCGTGAGCACCGAGCGGGAACGCAGGTCGACCGCGTTCTCCGGGATGTCGTGGATGCGGCAGTCGGCCAGCGTGAGGACCGCGTCGGTGTCGAGCGTGACGCCGTCGGCGGTGGTGCGGTGCACGTCGCAGTCGGTGAGGTGCGCGGTGGCCCGGCCGGTGATCTGGACGCCACTGCCCTTGACCTCGTAGACCTCGCAACCCACCGCTTCCAGCGCCGAGTTCTCGCCGGTCACCGTGAGCCCCGCGCCCGAGGTGTGGTGGACACGGCAGCGCTCCAGACGGGGATGCGCGCCGCCTCGCACCGCGACACCCGACTGGCCGGCCGCGACCACCTCGCACTCCTCGAACACCCCGCCGCCGCCGTCGAGTACGGCGATGCCGATGCCGGCCGGATTGTCGACCGTGCACCGCCGCACCGTCGGCCGGGCGCCCGACCGCACCTCGATGCCGGCCGCCGAGCGCGTGACGATCCGCACGTCCAGCAGCTCCGGTGTGCCCGCCTCCACCAGCAGCGCGGGGGCGGCCGAGTCCTGGCCCTCCACGTGCAGGTCCTGCACCACCGCGGAGGCGCACACGGTCAGCGGCACCCCGTCCAGGGGCGCGATCCGCACCGAACCGGCGGAACCCTCGGGGCCGCGCAGGGTGACCGCACGCTCCACCACGAGGTTCTCGCGATAGGTGCCGGGCGCGACGGTGAGGATGTCGCCGTCGGCCGCGGCCTCCAGGGCGGCGGCGAGCGAAGCGTACTCACCTGTGCGGCGGCGCCACCGCGATGTGCCGGTGTGCGTCACCTGGACCGTGCCCTGTGCCATGGCGTTGCCGTGCCCCCACCTCGTGGTACGCGGGTTGATGCCGAAGAAGTCGGCCGGTCCACCGTAGCGTGCGCGCGGGCGGTGGGTTGACCAGAGCGGGAAGGCCGTCAGCTGCCGGTGCCGGTCCTGCCCCAGTCGGGGCCCGCCCGCTCCCAGGCCTGGTCCCAACGGGCGTACCGGCGGCGGACCATGTGCCACAGGACCAGCCGTCTGCACCCCTCGACCAGGGCCACCACCAGCAGGGCCGTGCCGACCCCGGCGAGGACGGCGTGGGTCGTGGCCGTGGCCGAGTCCAGCGGGCGGGCCACCAGTCGGCCGTGCGGGTCGGTCCACAGCGTGAAGTGGTCGCCGCGGTGCGGGGACTTGAGCTCGGCCATGGCCGGTCCGTGCTGCCTGGTGCCGTCCGGCGCGGTCCACGCGGCGAGGACCCGGCTGCGCACGTCCCGCCCGGAGGACGTCTCCGGGTCCGCCTCCAGCGGGGAGCGGTCGAGCCCGCGCAGGACGGTGGCGGTGACCAGGTGGCGGGAGTGGGTCTGCTCGCGCACGGACCGCTGCAGGACGCCCTGGGCGACGGTGCCCACCAGGGAGCCCAGCACCGGCGCCACGACCAGGATCAGCAGCAGGGCGAGCAGCGCGACCCAGGCCTCGGCCAGGTCGGTCCCACGGCGCAGCGGATTGTGCCGCCAGCGCCAGAGTCCGCTGATCGCTCGCACCGGCCCGCACCCCCTTCCCCCTCCGTGACACACCGTCGCGGAGCCCTTCAGCCATGGGTCCGGTCGTGGAGAGAGCGGCAGCACCGGACCGGGACCGTGGCGGACCCCGCACGGATCCCAACGAGCGGGCCCCCGAAAGGGGTTCCCGCCACCCGGCCCGGAGTAGGACAGCCGGCCGAAAGCGGGAGAGCGCCCCCGGCCGTGTCGCATTCCCGCCGGGCGGGAATGCGACACGGCATCTCGCCGCGTCGGCGGGCGACCCGAGTACGCCCCGTACGCGGGTTGTCCTCCGTCGTGCGGCGCACAGCGCCGCACCGGTCGCCGGCCGCCGATCCGACGCCCATGGCCGGACGCGGCCCGGTCGACGCCTCAGCCCAGGACGGTGACCGGATCGCCTACGCGGATGGTGCCGGGGGACTCGGGGACGAGGTTCTGCCCGAAGACCAGCATGCTTCCGAAGCGGCGGTGCCGCCCCAGGGTGCGCAGGGGTTCCCTGCCGCGTTCGGCGGTGGTCTGGTCGGTCGTGGTGACGACGCAGCGGCCGCACATCTTGGGAACCCGGAAGGTGACCTCGCCGACGGCGACCCGCGACCAGTCGTCCTCGGCCCAGGGGTCGGTGCCCGCCACGACCACGTTCGGCCGGAACCGGTTCATGGGCAGCGGGCCCTCCTCGGCGTGGTCGCCCTGCGCGATCAGGGAGTTGAGCGCGTCGAGCGAGGCGGCCGTGGTGAGCAGCAGCGGATAGCCGTCCGCGAAGGAGACGGTCTCACCGGGCAGCGCGTGCTCGGGATCGACGGGCCGTCGCGTGGCGGGGTCGTCCATGTGCACCAGGCGCACCTCGGCGCCGACGTACTCGCTGCACCAGGCGTGCGCGGCGGCGTCCTGTGCGGGCACTCCCTCGACCTTGTCGCCGAAGATGTCCACCCACACCGTGGCGGCCGGTCCCGGCACGGGCACGGCGAGCGGCTGCATGCCGGGCGCGGACAGACCAAGGCCGCCGTCGGGCAGAAGCTCGGCGGCGGCCAGTGCCAGATGCGCCTTCTGACGTTGTGTGACGACCTTTCCCCCGTCGTCGATCAGTACCCAGCGCCGGTCTCCGGCCAGCCCCCAGGGCTCCACGACGGCCTCCCGGGGCGCCAGGCCCCGGAACGCCTTGACCGGGTGAAGATGAATCGACTGCAGTCGCGCGTTCCCCATGGCTCCATCGTGCCAGGCGGCACCGTCGATGCCGAGGGCCGATCAGTAGCCGCGATACTGCTGCTGGTTGCCGTACGGATCCTGGTAAGGGGCCGGAGCGGGCCGGGGAGCCGCGGGGCGCATCGCCTCGTAGCCCGTGCCGGGACCCGGCTGGCGCGGCTGCTGTTGCTGCGGGCCGGGGTAACCGCGCGGTGCGGCGGCCTGCTGCGGGATGTACGCGGCGGGCGCCTGCTGGAGCGGGGCGACCTGCTGCGCCTGCTGGTAGCCGTAGGAGGGCTGGGAGGGAGCCGCCGGGAGGGCGGGCAGTGCCGACGGCAGCGCGGGCAGATAACCACCCGTGTCGTACGCGGCGGGGACCCGGATCGGAGCGATCTGCGGGGTGCCCCGCTCGGCCACGAGCGAGTCGTAGATCGGGGTGTCCGGGAAGGAGGCGGAGTAGTAGCCGCCGCCATAAGTGGAGCGGGGGGAGGTCATGGCACATAAGTTAAGCCCACGATGTGCTGGTTGGGGAGACCGATAAGAGGGTTGTTTTCCGTGTCCGGCGTGACGTGGGATCCCCAATGCGAGCGAACTTGGCAAAAAGGGGCGCTGAGCTGCGTTCGGATCATGTAAATGCCTGGTTCCCGAGTGGTTACCGGCGGTTGACCACCGGTTCCTCCGCGTTCTCTTTGCGCCTCTCATGGGAGTTCGCCGTCGCTGCGAATAGGTTGGGCGCCGGAAGTAAACCGAAGGACAGCCGTCACCGGGCCGGCCCGGTGACCCGTGATGGGGGCGGACATGTCAATGCCGAAAGGATCCAACGCTCCGGTGCCGACGACGGCACTGCGAGTCGAAATGGGCTGGCGCACCGCACCGGGCGTGCCCGACGCCGATGCCTCGGCCCTGGTCCTGGCCGGGGGGAAGGTCCGCTCCGACGGTGACTTCGTCTTCTACAACCAGCCCGCGCACTCCTCCGGCGCGGTCCGGCACGAGGGCAAGCGCGTCGACGGCGGCAGGGTGACCGACACCCTCCTCGTCGACCTCGCGCGCGTAGAGCCCGCCGTCGAGACGGTGGTCCTCGCCGCCTCCGCCGACGGCGGTACGTTCGCGCAGATCCCCGAGCTGTACATCGAGGTCCGGGACGCCGCGCGGGACACGGTCGCCGCACGCTTCGACAGCTCCGGCGCCACGGTCGAGACGGCCTTCGTGCTCGGCGAGTTCTACCGCCGCCAGGGCACCTGGAAGTTCCGCGCCGTGGGCCAGGGCTACGACAGCGGACTGGAGGGCCTGGCCAGGGACTTCGGGATCACGGTGGACGAACCGCAGCACGCCGCCCCGCCCGCAGCGGCGCCCCCGGCCCCCCTCCCGGCGACCGTACCGCCCCCGGTCGCGCCCCCGGCGACCGTGCCGCCCCCGGTGACCATGCGGCCGCCCGTGGCACCGCCGCCCCCGCCGCCCGCACCCCCCACTGCACCCGTACGGCTGACCAAGGTCACGCTCACCAAGGCCGCGCCCTCCGTGTCGCTGACCAAACAGGGCGGCACCTCGGGCGCCCTGCGCGTGAACCTCAACTGGGAGGTGCGCAAGCAGTTCTCGGGGTGGGGCAGCAAACGCGGCCGGGCCGTCGCCATGCACGCCGACCTCGACCTCGACCTGTGCGCGCTGTACGAACTCGCCGACGGCCGCAAGGGAGTCGTACAGGCACTCGGCAACGCCTTCGGGTCGCTCCAGCACCCGCCGTACATCCACCTCGACGGCGACGACCGCACCGGAGCGGTGACCAGCGGCGAGAACCTGACCGTCAACCTCGACCGCACCCGGGACTTCCGCCGCATCCTCGTCTTCGTGACCATCTACGAGGGCGCCCGCTCCTTCGCCGACCTGCACGCCACGGTCACGCTCCAGCCGCAGTTCGGCGCCCCGGTCGACTTCTCGCTCGACGAGTGCACGGTTCCCTCGACCGTCTGCGCGCTCGCCCTGATCACCAACACCGGCAGCGACCTGGTCGTACAGCGGGAGGCCCGCTACCTGGTACCCGAGCGCGGGGTGAGCCCGCAGCGCACCGTCGACCACGTCTACGGCTGGGGCATGAACTGGACACCCGGCAGGAAGTGAGCGCTCAGACCTCGTCGCCGGCGACCGCGTCCGGGCGGGCGTAGGTGCGGCCCTTCCAGGCCGCCCCGCGCCCCCGGTGGTGCTGCACCGCGGAATCCACCGTCATCAGGAGGTAGAGGAACGCCGTGAACGGCAGCAGGGGCGCGAGCCACAGCGGCTGCCGGTAGTAGCGGAGCATCGGGACGTACGTCGCCGTCATCACCAGCCAGGCCGACCCCCCGACCGCGGCCGCCGTCACGTCCCCGGCGGCCGCACCGGCCACCAGCGTCACCGGCGGCGCCAGGTAGACCAGCGCCAGCCCGGCGACCGTCCCGGCCAGCAGCAGGGGGCTGTGCCGCAACTGCGCGTACGCGCTGCGCGACACCATCCGCCACAGGTCGACCAGTCGCGGGTAGGGCCGCACACTGTCGACGCGCTCGGCCAGCCCCAGCCACACCCGGCCACCGCCGCCCTTCACGGCCCGCGCGAGCGCCACGTCGTCGATCACGGCCTGCCGGATGGCGTCGGGGATCCGCGCGCGCTCGGCCGCCCGCGCGCTGAGCAGTACGCAGCCGCCCGCGGCGGCCGCCGTGCGGGTCCCCACCCTGCCGATCCGCCGGAACGGATACAGCTGGGCGAAGAAGTAGACGAACGCCGGCACGACCAGCCGTTCCCAGCCGCTCTCCACCCGCAGCCGGGCCATCTGGGAGACGACGTCGAAGCCGCCGGTGTCCGCCGCCGCGACCAGTTCCCGCAGGCTGTCGGGCGCGTGCGCGATGTCGGCGTCCGTCAGCAGCAGGTACTCGGGCTCCCGCGCGCGTGCGAGGCCCATGCCGTGCCGCACCGCCCAGAGCTTCCCGGTCCAGCCCGCGGGCGGCTCGCCCGCAGAGGTCACGGTCAGCGGCAGCCCGCCGGCGCGCCGCGCCAGTTCCCGCGCCAGGTCGCCGGTGCCGTCGGCGCTGCCGTCGTCGACGAGGAGGACCTCCGCCCGCCCCGGGTAGTCCTGTGCCAGCAGCGAGGGCAGCGAGGCAGGCAGCACCTCCGCCTCGTCGCGGGCCGGTACGACCACACAGACCGAGGGCCACCGCGCGGGCTCCCGGCGGGGTGGCAGCCTGACGTCCGTGCGCCAGAAGAAGCCCTGGCAGAGCAGCAGCCACAGCCAGGCGGCGAGTGATCCGGCGGCGATCCACACGATGGCGCTCACCCGCGCAGTCTGCCCCACCAGGGCTGCCCGGAAAGGCCCATCGTCTATGGTGGCCGGGTGAAGATCGCGCTCATGGACTCCGGAATCGGTCTGCTGGCGGCCACCGCCGCCGTTCGGCGCCTGCGCCCCGACGCCGATCTGGTGCTCTCCCTGGACCCCGACGGGATGCCCTGGGGGCCGCGCACTCCGCAGGACCTGACCCGGCGCGCCCTGGCCGTCGCCGAGGCAGCCGCCGCCCACGGCCCGGACGCCCTGATCATCGGCTGCAACACCGCGACCGTGCACGCCCTGTCCACCCTGCGCGACCACCTGGAACCCGCACTGCCGGTCATCGGCACGGTCCCGGCGATCAAGCCGGCCGCCGCCGGCGGCGGCCCGTTCGCGATCTGGGCGACACCCGCCACCACGGGCAGCCCCTACCAGCGCAACCTCATCGACGAGTTCGCCGACGGCGTGCCGGTCACCGAGGTGCCCTGCCACGGGCTGGCCGAGGCCGTGGAGCACGCGGACGAGGCGGCGATCACCGCCGCCGTCGCCGCGGCCGCCGCGCTGACCCCCGAGGACGTGACGACCGTCGTCCTGGGCTGCACCCACTACGAGCTGGTCGCCGAACGCATCCGCGCCGCCGTGCAGCGCCCCGGCTTCCCGCCGCTCGTCCTGCACGGCTCGGCGGGCGCGGTGGCCGCCCAGGCGCTGCGCCGGCTCGGCGAGCCGGCCACCCGCCGGAGCGCCGCCGACGGCGGACTGACCGTCCTGCTGAGCGGCCGCGAGGGCGCGCTGCCCGCCGCCGCCCTGGCGTACGAGGAGGGCCGGCTCCTCCAGGCGGTCACCCCCGCCCACTGAGGCATCGGGGACCGCCGCGGTGCCCCGGAAGCGTCACTCTCCGCGAGGTACTGCCCGCACAGCGAAACCTGAGTACTGTCGTAGCCATGAGGGACCACCCCCACGGCGAGCACCTCCATGGCACCCACCCCCACGGTGAGCACGCCTCCCACCCCGATGTCTGGACCGGCCGCGCCACGAACCGGGTCCAGTGGCTGCTCGCGCTCGTCGGCGCCGCCTGCCTGGCGCTCGGCGTCGAGCTGGCCGTCGACTCCACCTGGACGTCCGGCATCGCCCCCCTGGTCATGTCCGTCGTCGGCTGCATCGCGGCCGGAGTTCTGGTGCTGTTCGGCACCCTCGCCTTCGTCCACGTCGCGCTCAAGGTCGACCGGGACTCCCTGGAGGTGCGCTGCGGGCACATCGGTGTCCCGCGCCGCCGCATCCCGCTCGCCCAGGTGACCGGCGCCGAGTTCGTCGCGCTCGTCACCCCCCGCCACTGGGGCGGCTGGGGCTACCGCTGGCTGCCCGAGAAAGGCACCGCGGTCGTCGTACGGCGGGGCGAGGGCCTGATGCTGAGCCTGTGGGACGGGCACACGTTCACGATCACCGTGGACGACGCGGAGGCCGCCGTACGCGTCATCAGGGACCGGCTGCGGCCGAACACACCCGGCGCCACGCACTGACCGAGCCGGGCCGCCGCGGCTCCCCCCGGCTCCTCCGGCTCCCCCCGGCTCCCCCCGGCTCCTCCGGCTCAGAGGGTCGGACGATCACCGTACGGCCGTGGATCCGCGACCGGCTCCGGTGGTCCCTCGGCCAGCGGACGCGCGGTGGCGAGGCCCAGCAGCAGCCCCGCGCCCGCCGACACCGTCGTGAAACTCAGCGCGTTGCCCACCGCCGCGATCGCCGCCAGGGCTGTCAGGGCCGCGCCCGCGGTGAGCGCCACGGGCGTCGGGCGGGGCGACCGCCACAGGGTGTACAGCACCCAGCAGAACACCGCGGCCAGCAGAGCCGCACCGACGACGCCCTGCTCCGCCGCCTGCTGGAGCACCGCCGAGTGAGGTTTGCCGTCCGAGGGGACCGGAGCGGTGGCCGCCGTGCTCAGTTCGGCGAAGCGTCCCGGCCCCACGCCCAGACCGGCGTCCGCACGCGCCAGGTGCAGGGCGTCCCGCCACAGCCCGACCCGGTGGGGGGTCAGCCGGCCCGCCAGGGACGCGGACAGTCCGCCGGGAATCGCCCCCGCGGCGACCGCCCAGGTCAGACCGGTGACCGAGGCCGCGACCAGGCCCAGCGCGACGATGCCCACGCCGCGGTGGCGCACCCGGCCCGCGGTGAGCGAGCACAGCAGTACGGCCAGGCAGCCGACCAACCCGGTGACCGAGCCGAGCACGGCCGCGGTCACCGCCGTACCGGCGGCCAGCGCGCGCAGGGCCAGCCGCGGGGCCGCGGTCGGGGCGGCCCAGGCGGCGCAGCAGGCCGCCCCGGCGGCCAGGGTCAGCAGGGCGGCGGTCGCGCCCGCGTGTCCCAGTGGCGCGAGAGCCTGCGGTTCACGGGCCAGGTGTGGGAGGACCACCGCCAGGCCCAACCCGGCCAGGGCCCCCGCGCCGAGCGCGGCGACCGGCAGCAGCGCCCCGCAGATCCGCCCCGCGGCATGGCCGGCGGCCACCGCGAGGACCGCGAGCAGCACGCCCTCGGGCCGCCCGTCGTGCACGGTCGCCGTGATCAGGGACCAGGTGACGAAGGCCCCCAGTGCCACCACGCCCGCCGCGTCGGAAACGTTTCGTCTGTCGCCGTCCTCGTCCTGACCGGCCAGGGACGTCATCCCCGTGGAACCCACCCTGCCCCCCGACCCCGGTCCCCCGACCTGTGACGGGCCCCGGCCGCGCGGACCGCTGCGGTCGGGCGACTGGGACTCCGGCGCACACCGTAACCGCTGATGGGCGGTTTGTGGATGAGTTGGACCGGGTCGCGAGGCGACGACGGCGGCACGGACGGAGGTGACCGTCTCACCGGTGGACGTCGCTGTCGGCCCCGAGGTCACCGGCCGTACACTCCCGGAGTGACCGTCACCGCAACCTCCGTGGACGAATCGGACCAGCTGGAACCGTCGAGCGGGCCCGCGACACGCGGGTCCCGGCTCACGCGACTCGTCCCGGCCGCCGTCGCGGCGCTCTCCGGAGTGCTGCTCTACGTCAGTTTCCCGCCCCGCACCCTCTGGTGGCTGGCCGTGCCGGCCTTCGCCGCCTTCGGCTGGGTGCTGCGCGGCCGGAGCTGGAAGGCGGGCCTCGGTCTCGGCTACCTCTTCGGCCTCGGCTTCCTGCTGCCGCTGCTGGTGTGGACCGGGGTCGAGGTCGGCTCCGGCCCCTGGCTGGCGCTGGTGGCGGCGGAGGCGGTCTTCGTCGCGCTGGTCGGCGCGGGCATCACGGCCGTCTCGAAGCTGCCCGCCTGGCCGGTGTGGGCGGCCGCGGTGTGGATCGCCGGCGAGGCGGCACGCGCGCGGGCGCCCTTCAACGGCTTCCCCTGGGGCAAGATCGCGTTCGGCCAGGCCGACGGCGTCTTCCTGCCGCTCGCCGCGGTGGGCGGTACCCCCGTGCTCGGCTTCGCGGTCGTCCTGTGCGGGTTCGGCCTGTACGAGCTGGTCCGGCTGGCCGTGGGGGCGCGCCGCACCCGCGTCGTGCGGCGCTCGGCCGCGGCGGTCGCCCTGCTGAGTGTCGCCCTGCCGGTGGTGGGGGCCGTGGCCGCCCGCGGCCTGGTCAGCGACCAGGCCGAGGACGGCACCGTGACCGTCGCGGTCGTCCAGGGCAACGTGCCCCGCTCCGGGCTGGAGTTCAACGCCCAGCGGCGGGCCGTGCTCGACTACCACGCGCGGGAGACGCGGCGACTGGCCGCCGAGGTCGCCGCGGGCCGGGTCGCCCGGCCCGACATCGTGCTGTGGCCCGAGAACTCCTCCGACATCGACCCCTTCGCCTACCCCGACGCGCGCGCGGTCATCGACGGCGCGGCGAAGGCGATCGGCGCCCCGGTCTCGGTCGGCGGAGTCGTCCAGAAGCACGGCAAGCTGTACAACGAGCAGATCCTGTGGGACCCGGTGAAGGGGCCCGTGGACACCTACGACAAGCGGCAGATCCAGCCCTTCGGCGAGTACCTCCCGCTGCGCTCCCTGCTCGGCGCGATCAACAAGAACTGGACCTCGATGGTCCGCCAGGACTTCAGCCGGGGCACCGAGCCGGGCGTCTTCGACATGGACGGCGCCAAGGTCGGCCTCGTCACCTGCTACGAGGCCGCCTTCGACTGGGCCGTGCGCTCCGAGGTCACCGACGGCGCGCAGCTGATCTCCGTGCCGAGCAACAACGCGACCTTCGACCGCAGTGAGATGACCTACCAGCAGCTCGCCATGTCCCGGGTGCGGGCGGTCGAGCACAGCCGGACCGTGACGGTCCCGGTGACCAGCGGCGTCAGCGCGATCATCATGCCGGACGGCAGGATCACACAGCGGACCGGCATGTTCGTCGCGGACTCGCTGGTGCAGAAGGTGCCGCTGCGGTCGTCACAGACGCCGGCCACCCGGCTCGGGATCCTGCCGGAGATCGCCCTGGTCCTGGTCGCCGCCGGCGGGCTGGGCTGGGGCATCGCCTCCGGAGTGCGCGGGCGGCGCGCCCGCGACGCGTAGCCGTACGCCGGTCGGACGCCCCCGGGCTGTGCCGGGGACGGCCCGACCGGCCGGTTAGGGTCGGGGGATGGCTACCCCCGACTTCATCCAGACGCTCCGCGCCTACGCCGGGCATCAGCTTCTCTGGCTCCCCGGCGTCAGCGTCGTCGTCTTCGACGACGAGGGCCGCGTGCTGCTGAACCGCCGTTCCGACACCGGCAAGTGGGCACTCATCGGCGGCATTCCGGAGCCGGGGGAGCAGCCGGCGGCCTGCGCCGTGCGCGAGATCCACGAAGAGACCGGGGTGCGGGCCGTCGTCGAGCGGGTGATCGTCGTCCAGGCGCTCAAGCCCGTCACCTACGACAACGGCGACATGTGCCAGTACATGGACATCTCGTTCCGCTGCCGGGCCGTCGGCGGGGAGACCCGGGTCAACGACGACGAGTCGCTGGAGGTGGGCTGGTTCGACGTGGACGCGCTGCCGGACCTCAACGACTTCGCGCACCTGCGGATCAAGCAGGCCCTGTCTGAAGCACCCACATGGTTCGACCCTACGAGTTCCAGCTGAAGTATGGGCTCTGACCACATGTGGTCCCGGCGGGGCGCTGCCTAGGCTCGAGACATGACCCCGAGCAGCCCCCACCCGGCCCCGCACCCCCTCTCGCTCGACCTTCAGGGCCGTACCGCCCTGGTCACCGGAGCCGCCGGCGGCATCGGCCGGGCCTGCGTACTGCGGCTCGCGGCCGCCGGCGCCACGGTGAGAGCGGTCGACCGGGACGCGGCGGGCCTGGCGGAACTCGTCGACAGCGCCGACGGCCTCGCGGGCGTCGTCGAGCCGCAGGTGCTCGACCTGACCGACCTGGACGCCGCCGAACGCGCCGCCGCGGGCACCGACGTCCTCGTCAACAACGCCGGGCTGCAGCTGGTGCGCCCCATCGAGGAGTTCCCGCCCGAGGTCTTCCACACGGTGCTCACCGTGATGCTGGAGGCGCCGTTCCGCCTCATCCGCGGCGCCCTGCCCCACATGTACGGCCAGAAGTGGGGCCGCATCGTCAACGTGTCCTCCGTCCACGGGCTCCGCGCCTCGGCCTACAAGGCGGCCTATGTGGCGGCCAAACACGGGCTGGAGGGGCTGTCGAAGACGGCCGCCCTCGAAGGCGCCCCCCACGGCGTCACGTCGAACTGTGTGAACCCCGCCTATGTGCGCACCCCCCTGGTCGAGAAGCAGCTCGCCGACCAGGCCCGCACCCACGGCATCCCGGAGGAACGGGTGCTGACCGAGGTACTGCTCCAGGACAGCGCCCTCAAGCGGCTCATCGAACCGGAGGAGGTCGCCGAGGCCGTGGCCTACCTGTGCGGTCCGCACGCCTCCTTCGTGACCGGCACCTCCCTCGTCCTCGACGGGGGCTGGACCGCCCACTGAGGCGGCCGTCGCGGTGGCCCGCCGAAGTTGTCCACAGGGCTGACGGGCCGAGCGAGGGATGGGGAATCCTGTGAGCATGTCCAGCGATCACGTGCAGTCCGCCGAGCGTCCCACCGCCCGTGCCGCGGCCCCCGTCCCGCCGCCGGCGGCCCCGGACGCCCCGGTCCGCGTGCCGGCCGGCGCCGAACCGGTGTCCGGGGGCGCCGAGACGCCGTTCCTCGAACTGCTGGCCCGCGGCGCGTCAGCCGAGGCCTACGAGCAGCCGGTGCTGCTGGCCCGCGCCGAGGGCCGGCCCGCCGAACGGATCGCCGCGCTGGAACACGCCAAGCTGCTCGCGCTGCGCGTCCGCGCCGAGCTGGAGGGGCGGCGCCGACGGGAGGCGGAACTGTCCGCGCTGTTCGAGACCGCCCACGACCTGGCCGGCCTGCGCGACCTGGACGCCGTGCTCCAGGCGATCGTGCAGCGGGCCCGCTCCCTGCTCGGCACGGACGTCGCCTACCTCAGCCTCAACGACCCGGCGCGCGGCGACACCTACATGCGGGTGACCGAGGGCTCGGTCGCCGCCCGCTTCCAGCAGCTGCGGCTCGGCATGGGCGAGGGGCTCGGCGGTCTCGTCGCGCAGACGGCCCGTCCGTACGTCACCGACGACTACTTCAAGGACGACCGCTTCCGGCACACCCTGCCCATCGACGCGGGCGTACGGGACGAGGGACTGGTCGCCATCCTCGGTGTGCCGCTGACGCTGGGGCACCACGTCATCGGCGTCCTGTTCGCGGCGGACCGGCGGGCCCGGGTCTTCGAACGCGAACAGATCGCCCTGCTCGGTTCCTTCGCCGCGCTGGCCGCGGCCGCCATCGACACCGCCAACCTGCTGACCGAGACCCGCTCCGCCCTGGCCGGCCTGGAACGGGCCAACGAGATCATCCGGGACCGCAGCGGTGTCATCGAACGCGCCTCCGACGTCCACGACCGGCTCGCCGAACTCGTCCTGCGCGGCGGCGGCGTGCGGGACGTGGCCGCCGCGGTCTCCGCGGTCCTGGACAGCAGGGTCGAGTTCACCGAGGCGGACACCGCGCCCGCGCGGGCCCTGGAGGCGTCCCGCGCCGAAGGACACGCCGTGCGGCACGGCGACGACTGGATCGCCGCCGTGGCGGCGGGCGGGGAACTGCTCGGCGCGCTGGTGCTGCGCGGTCACCCCGGGCTCGACCCCGTCGACCAGCGCACGCTGGAGCGGGCCGCGATGGTCACCTCGCTCCTCCTGCTCGCCAGGCGGTCCGCGGCCGAGGCCGAACAGCGCGTGCGCGGTGAGCTGTTGGACGACCTGCTGGACGCCCGCGACCGGGACCCGCGCCTGCTGCGCGAACGTGCCTCCCGGCTGCGCGCCGACCTCGACGCCACGCATGTGGTGCTTGCCGCCCGGCTCGACGGCGCCGCCGCGGACGCCGACCAGGAGGCGGCGGCCCGCAGACGCCTGTGGTCGGCCGCCTCCCACCTGGCCGCGACCCGGCGGGGCCTGGCCGCCGCGCGGGACGGCGGCACCGTCCTGCTGCTGCCCCTGACCGCGGGCGACAGCGCGACGGACCTGGCGCGCGGCACGGCCCGCCGGCTCGGCACCGCCGTCCACGAGCCGGTCACCGTCGGCGCCTCGGCCCCCGTCGCAGGACTCGCCGACCGGCCCGACGCCGTGGCCGCCGCCTACCAGGAGGGCCGGCGCTGTCTGGACGCCCTGCGCCTGCTGGGCCGCTCCGGGGACGGGGCCGCCGCCGAGGACTTCGGCTTCCTGGGGCTCCTGCTGGCCGGCGACCGGGACATCTCCGGCTTCGTCGGCCGCACGATCGGACAGGTCGTCGCCTACGACGAGCGGCGCGGCACCGACCTGGTCCGCACCCTCGACGCGTACTTCGCGTGCGGGATGAGCCCCGCCCGCACCAAGGACGAACTGCACGTCCACGTCAACACCGTCGCGCAGCGCCTGGAGCGGGTGGGGCGCCTCCTCGGTGACGACTGGCAGAGCCCGGCACGCGCCCTGGAAATCCAACTCGCCCTGCGTCTGCACCTGTTGTCGGACCGACCGCGACACTGACCCCCGTACGCGCGGGCGTACGGGGGCCGGCCGGGCGCTGGGCCGTGGGGTCAGACGGGGCGCGCGTCCGCCGTTCGGGCCTGCGCGGGCTCCGGGTCGGCGGCGGGCTCGATGCCGGCCAGGTCCCGGTGGCGGGTCTCCCTGGCCACCGCGACGGCCACGACCGTCACGACGGCGGCGGCGATGACGTACAGGGCGATGGGTGTGGAGCTGTCGTAGTCGGCCAGCAGGGCGGTCGCGATCAGCGGCGCGGGCGCGCCGGCCGCCACGGAGGCGAACTGGGCCCCGATGGAGGCGCCGGAGTAGCGCATCCGGGTCGCGAACATCTCCGAGAAGAAGGCGGCCTGGGGCGCGTACATCGCCCCGTGCAGCACCAGGCCGACGGTCACGGCCAGGATCAGCCGGCCGAAGCCGCCGGTGTCGACGAGGGAGAAGAAGGGGAACATCCACAGCCCGATGCCCACGGCGCCCAGCAGGTAGACGGGGCGGCGGCCGACCCGGTCCGACAGCGCGCCCCAGGCCGGGATGACCGCGAAGTGCACGGCCGAGGCGATCAGCACGGCGTTCAGCGCGGTCTGCTTGGACACTCCGGCCGACGTGGTGGCGTAGACGAGGATGAAGGCCGTGATGACGTAGTAGCTGATGTTCTCCGCCATACGGGCGCCCATCGCGACCAGGATGTCGCGCCAGTGGTGCCGCAGGACCGAGACGAGCGGCAGCTTCTCCGTCTCGTTCGGCCGGGCCGCCTTGCGGGCCTCCGCCTGCGCCAACGCCTCCTTGAAGACCGGCGATTCGTCGACGGACAGGCGGATCCACAGACCGACGGCCACCAGCACACCGGAGAGCAGGAACGGTATCCGCCACCCCCAGGAGACGAAGGCGGCGTCGGACAGCACGGCGGTGAGGAAGGACAGCACGCCGGTCGCGAGGAGCTGTCCCGCCGGTGCGCCCGTCTGCGGCCAGGAGGCCCAGAAGCCCCGTCGCCGGGCGTCGCCGTGTTCGGACACCAGCAGGACGGCCCCGCCCCACTCGCCGCCGAGCGCGAAGCCCTGCACCAGACGCAGGGCCGTCAGCAGGACGGGAGCGGCCGCCCCGACCGTGGCGTGGGTCGGCAGCAGCCCGATCGCGAAGGTGGCCGCGCCCATCAGCAGCAGGCTCAGCACCAGCAGTTTCTTGCGGCCCAGCCGGTCACCGTAGTGCCCGAAGACGAGCGCGCCGAGCGGACGCGCGGCGAACCCGACCGCGTACGTGAGGAACGACAGCAGGGTGCCGACGAGCGGGTCGGAGCCGGGGAAGAACAGCTTGTTGAAGACGAGGGCGGCGGCGGAGCCGTAGAGGAAGAAGTCGTACCACTCGACGGTGGTGCCGATGAGACTGGCGGCGACGATGCGCTTGAGGCCGGCGGGGACGGGGGGCGTCGGTGGAGCGGTTGCTGCGGAGGCCATGTGCGCCACTTCCTCGTGTGCGGTGGGGACGGGTGGGTGTCGGCACACCGTAGGAAGACGCACGTCACGGGCACATGTGGTGGGGCACCATACTTCGGGGGCAGGGTGTGCGTGCCGACCCCATGACTCACCTCGGCTCACGGAGACGGGGGCCGACCTGGGGACGGGGACGGACAGGGCGAGGGGCCCGGCGTTCCGTGCGCACGCCGAGGGGCGAACCGGTGGCCGCTCCGCATTTCGGCGACGGGGTCGGGGAGTCCGACCGGGGCCGAGCCATCCGGCCGTGCCCGACGAGTCCCACCGGGCCTGAGGGGGAGTGCCGTTGGGCGGCCGGTCCCGTCAGCCGGTCGGCGCGACCGGGGTGTTGGCGACGCCGTGCAGAGCAGCGCCCTCGGTCCGTGCTTCGAGGGCGTGCAGTACGGCCACCATGTCCTCGCCCCCGTGGCCCCGCGCCACTGTCTCGCCGAACAGGGCGTGGCAGACGTCGAGAAGGGGTGAGGCCACACCGGCGCCGCGGGCGGCCTCCGCGATCAGCCGGTTGCTGTTCAGGACGTCGGCGGCGCTCGCCTGGACGGCGAAGTCGCGGGCCAGGAGTTTGGGCGCCTTCACCCGGGAGACGGCGCTGGCCATCGGACCCGCGTCCAGGACGTCGAGGAACCGGCGCCGGTCCAGTCCGTGCCGGTCGGCGAAGTGGAACGCCTCGGCCAGTCCGGTGACCAGCGTGATCAGGAACAGGTTCACCGATAGCTTCGTCAACAGGGCGTCGGGCACGGGCCCGCAGGTGAAGCTCTGCCGGCACATCGGGGCCAGCAGGGGGCGTACGGCAGCCACCGTCTCGTCGTCGCCCGCCAGCATCGCCACCAACTCGCCCTGTTCCGCCGGGATTCGGGAACCGGAGACCGGGGCCTCGACGTAACTCCCGCCCGCGGCGCGGACATCGGTCTGAAGACTCGCGGAGTACTCGGGAGAGGTCGTGCCCATCGGGACGACCATGCGGCCGGCGACCCGGGCGGCGAAGTCCGGTGTCCCGCGTCCCAGTACGGCGTCGAGGGCGGACTCGTCGGCCTGCATGAGGATCACGGTGCCGGCCCGTTCGAAGACCTCGGCCGGGCTGTCCGCGATCTCGGCCCCGGCGGCGCGCAGGGGTGCGCACCTGGCCGGGGTGCGGTTCCAGACGACCAGGGGCGTTCCCGCCCGGGCCAGGTTCAGAGCCATGGGCTGACCCATGACCCCGAGGCCGACGAAACCCACGTACGCCATGCTGCACCGCCGTTTCTGTCCGCGACCGTGCCCGCGCGCTGCCGCTCCCCGGCACGGTCACGGGCCCGGACCGGATCGTCCGTCGCCCACCGGTTATGACAGCGGTCATAGTAGCCGTCTCTATGACGGCGGTCATAGGGTGCGGGCAGGTGGTTCACGAACGGTTGCGGGAGGTCGGCATGGCGGTGCCCGAGCGGGGGCCACGCGAACGGATGGTCTTCAGCGCGGCCCAGCTCATCCGGCGCGAAGGCGTCGCCGCCACCGGTATGCGCGAGGTCGCGGAACACGCCGGCGCACCGCGCGGCTCGCTCCAGCACTACTTCCCGGGCGGCAAGGAACAGCTGGTCAACGAGGCCGTGGGCTGGGCGGGACGGTACGCGGGCAACCGGATCGCCCGCTTCCTCGCCGCACTGCCCGTGCCGACACCCGGCGGGCTGTTCGCCGAGATGGTGCGCCAGTGGACCGACGAGTACCTCGCGGGCGGCTTCGCGGGCGGCTGCCCGGTCGCGGCCGCGACGGTCGACTGCGCGGAGTCCACCGCTTCCACGCGGGAGGCGGCGGCCGGCGCCTTCGCCGTCTGGACCGCCTCGGTGGCCGGCGCCCTGACGGACATGGGCGTGCCAAAGGAGCGGGCCCACCCGCTCGCGACCCTCATGATCAGCTCGCTTGAAGGGGCGATCCTGCTGGCCCGCGCCGAGCACGACGTCCGCGCCCTCACGGCCGTGGCGCGGGAACTGGGTCCGCTACTCGACGCGGCGGTGAGCCTGCCGGCAGCGGACTGACCGTCCCCCCGGAGTCGGTCCGGACCGGCGCCGAGGGCGCAGTGAAGCGGGGGCGGTCGTGTGGTGGGTCGGCGTGGCAGCCGGGCCGGTGCGTACGCGGGTCATCCGGATGCGGGTCCCGCTCCTCCGTTCGTCGCCCGCCACGCCGTGTCCGTCGGCCCGTCTGTGGCTACCGTTGGTGACAGCAGGTGCACCTCTCCATCGACGGTGCGCCCGCGGGACCGCGTCCTCGTGGTCCGACCTCGGTACTCGGCAGGAGGCGAGGGTGGCGGCAGAGCATGCTGGACACACGGGCCACGCCGACGGGCCGGAGGCGGTGCGGCGGGAACTGCTGGCGTCCGCCGGCGAGGGCATGACCGGCGCCGAGGCGCTGACGCTCGCCGTGCAGCAGGCCACGGCAGCTCTCGGTGGCCTCGGCGGCCTTGCACACCGACGCGACCCCAAGACCGGCCTGCTGCGCCTGGCGGCGGTCTGCGGACTGACACGGGAGAGCACCGCACGGTGGGTCACACTCCGCGACGAAGGGGAGGTCCTTGACAATCACGACGCCGGTGACACCGGTGACGCGCGTGATCTCCGTGGCCTCCCTGACTCGCGCGATGCCCGGGGCTCATGCGGCCCGCGTGACGCCCGTGACCAAAACGGCGGACCCGGCGAACGCCCGCTCCCGGGGCCTGCAACGTGGCCTGCTGCCAAGGGAGTTGCCGTCCCTCGCCAGGGTGTCGGCCGCCGCCCGCTATCTGCCGGCGGGCCGGGGCGACGAGGTGGGCGGCGACTGGTACGACGTGATCCCGCTCTCCGCCGACCGGGTCGCCCTGGTCATCGGCGACGTCATGGGGCGCGGCATCGCCGAGGCAGCCACCATGGGCCGGCTGCGCACGGCGGTCCGTACCCTCGCCGACCTGGAACTCGACCCGGACGAACTGCTGGGCCACCTGAACGAACTCGTCGGCGACCTGGGCCACGACTACTACGCCACCTGTCTGTACGCCGTGTTCGACCCGGTCGGCCGGACCTGCTCGTTCTCCCTGGCCGGGCATCCGCCGCCGCTCGTCGTGCACCCCGACGGCACGGTCCACACCCCCGACCTACCGGTGAACCCGCCGCTCGGCGCCGCGGAACCGCCCTTCGACGTACACGAGTTGATGCTCCCGGAGGAGTGTCTCCTGGTGCTGTGCACGGACGGTCTCGTGGAGTCCCCGGACCGGGACATCGACCAGGGGCTGGCGCTGCTCCGCCGGACCGTGGCCTCGGCGGTGGCCCGCACGCCGTACGTCTCGGACGAGGGCACGGCGCGCCTCGACGACCTGTGTGACATCGTCGTCTCCGCGCTGCTCCCCGATCGCGAGGAGACCACCGACGACGCGGCGCTGCTCATCGCCCGGACCCGGTGCACCCCCGCCCGCGACATCGCCTCGTGCCGCCTCCCCGAGGACCCTCGGGCCGCCGGGCAGGCCCGTGAGTACGTCCGGCGGCAGCTCGGCGTCTGGGGGCTGGACGAGCTCGCCATGACCACGGAGCTCCTGGTCAGCGAACTCGTCGGCAACGTGGTCCGGCACGCCAGGGGCCCCGTCTTGCTCCGCCTGCTGCGCAGTCGGTCGTTGATCTGCGAGGTCTACGACGGAAGCCTCACCACTCCGCGCATCCGGCGCGCGGGGCAGACCGACGAGGGCGGCCGGGGTCTGCAGCTGGTGGCAGCCGTCTCGCAGCGGTGGGGCACACGGTTCCAGGGCGACGGCAAGTGCATCTGGGCCGAGCAGGACATTCCAGTGGGGGACCGTCAACTGCCCACGACCACAAGGGCGTCGTAGAAGCGAGGCCGTGGAGGCCGGGTTCGCCGGGCGGGTATCAGGTCAACCGTCCCGGACCCTTGACTCGGACCGCGCCAGTGGCGATCCTCGACCCATATCTTGCGCCGGTCATGACAAGTCAGGCCCCCGGTGTCCTCGTCGGACTCCGGACGGCGGCCCGGGCTCGTCGGCCGCGCGATCCGCCGACCGAGGGACGTGGGCCGTGACCGTGACCGTGACCGGACGCCCGTACCGCCGACGCAGGAACGTCACCGTCGTGTCGCTGCTGCTGCTCGTGCTGGCCATGGCCCTCGGCCCGGCGCCGAGTTCGGCGGCCGCGACCGACTGGTGGGTGCCGACCGCGCGGCCCGCGCCGGACTCGCAGATCAACGTGACGGGCGAGCCGTTCACCGGCACCGACGCCGCCGGCGACGTGCGCGGGTTCGTCGACGCGCACAACCACCTCTTCGCCAACGAGGGCTTCGGCGGCCGGCTCATCTGCGGCAAGACGTTCTCCGAGGCCGGCATCGCCGACGCGCTCAAGGACTGCCCCGAGCACTACCCCGACGGCTCGCTCGCGATCTTCGACTACATCACCCGCGGCGGGGACGGCAAGCACGACCCGGTGGGCTGGCCCACCTTCAAGGACTGGCCGGCACACGACTCCCTGACGCACCAACAGAACTACTACGCCTGGGTGGAGCGGGCCTGGCGCGGCGGGCAGCGCGTGCTTGTCAACGACCTCGTCACCAACGGCGTGATCTGCTCGGTGTACTTCTTCAAGGACCGCAGCTGCGACGAGATGACCTCCATCCGCCTTCAGGCCAGGCTGAGTTACGACCTCCAGGACTACATCGACCGGATGTACGGCGGCACCGGCAAGGGCTGGTTCCGCATCGTCACCGACAGTGCGCAGGCCCGACAGGTCATCGAACAGGGCAAGTTGGCGGTGATCCTGGGGGTGGAGACCTCGGAGCCGTTCGGCTGCAAGCAGGTCCTGGACATCGCGCAGTGCAGCAAGGCCGACATCGACGCGGGACTGGACGAGCTGTACTCGCTGGGCGTGCGCAGCATGTTCCTGTGCCACAAGTTCGACAACGCGCTGTGCGGCGTCCGCTTCGACGAGGGCGGCCTCGGAACGGCCATCAACGTCGGCCAGTTCCTGTCGACGGGCACGTTCTGGAAGACGGAGAAGTGCTCCGGCCCCCAGCACGACAACCCCATCGGCACCGCGGCCTCCGCGGCCGAGGCGGACCTGCCCGCGGGCGTGGACGTCCCCTCCTACGACACGGACGCCCAGTGCAACACCCGCGGCCTCACCGACCTCGGTGAGTACGCCGTACGCGGCATGATGAAACGCAAGATGATGCTGGAGATCGACCACATGAGCGTCAAGGCCGCCGGCCGCGCGCTCGACATCTTCGAGTCGGCGTCCTACCCGGGTGTGCTGTCCTCGCACAGCTGGATGGACCTGAACTGGACCGAGCGGGTCTACGGCCTCGGCGGCTTCGTCGCCCAGTACATGCACGGCTCCGAGGAGTTCGCCGCCGAGGCCAAGCGCACCGACGCCCTGCGCGACAAGTACCAAGTGGGCTACGGCTACGGCACCGACATGAACGGCGTCGGCGGCTGGCCGGCCCCGCGCGGCGCGGACGCTGCCCACAAGGTCACCTACCCCTTCAAGAGCGTCGACGGCGGTTCCGTCATCGACCGCCAGACCACCGGCCTGCGCACCTGGGACCTCAACACCGACGGTGCCGCGCACTACGGACTCGTCCCGGACTGGATCGAGGACATCCGGCTCGTCGGCGGCCAGGACGTGGTGGACGACCTCTTCCGGGGCGCCGAGTCCTACCTCGACACCTGGGGCGCCACCGAACGACACCAGGCCGGCGTCAACCTCGCCAAGGGTGCCTCGGCGAGCGCCAGTTCGGCCGAGTGGAACCCGTTCACCAGTTACGCGCCCGGCCGCGCAGTGGACGGTGACACGGGCACCCGCTGGGCCAGCGACTGGAGCGACGACCAGTGGCTGCGGATCGACCTGGGGGCCACGAACCTGGTCAAGCGGGTCACCCTCGACTGGGAACGCGCGTACGGGAAGTCGTACCGCGTCGATCTGTCCACCGACGGCGCGAACTGGCGGACCGTCTGGTCCACCGGCTCCGGAGACGGCGGACTGGACACCGCGGTGTTCACCGCCACTCCTGCCCGCTACGTCCGGGTGCAGGGCCTGGGCCGCGGTACCGAATGGGGATACTCGCTGCGCGAACTGGGCGTCTACAGCAACTGACGGCCGCGCGCGAACCGGCCTGCCCCCACCTTCGCGGGCAGGCCGGTACGAGCACGAAGGGCACGCAAATGGCGCGGATGCCGTCGGCCGAACGGCGCCGGCAGCTCACGGAGGCGGCGATCAGGGCGATGGCCCGGGACGGCGTCGCCGCGACGACGACCCGGTCCATCGCGGCCGAGGCGGGCGTGTCCCTGAGCGTCTTCCACTACTGCTTCGACTCCAAGCAGGAACTGGTCGAGTCCGTCATCACGACGATCACCGACCACTCGGTGACGATGGTCCGCGAGGCGCTGCGGCCCAGGGACACCCTGGAGGAGGCCGTCCGGGCCGGCTTCCAGGCGTACTGGGACCACGTCCGCGCCCACCCCGACGAGCACATGCTGACCTACGAACTCACCCAGTACGCCCTGCGCCGGCCCGGGTTCGAGCACCTCGCGCGACGGCAGTACGAGCTGTACGGCGAGGCGTACGGCGAGCTCATCGAGCAGCTGCGGCGCGACATGGACCTCCGGCTGGGGGTGCCGGTGTCCGTGCTGGCCCGCTATCTGGCCGCCATGACGGACGGGCTGACCCTCAACTACCTGGTGCTCGGCGACGCGGCCGCCTGGACCGACATCCTCGACACGGTCACCGCTCACATCGCCGGACTCGTCCACCACGACGACGCCCCCACACCCCACCCGCGGCCCCCACAGGCGCCCACCCCATAGCCACGGCCCCATCCACTGGCGCCTACCCCATAGCCGCGCCTCCACCTATAGGCGCTCACCCCACAGCCGCGACCCCAACTCCAGGCACCCACGCCACCGCCGCGATCCCACCCGCAGGCGCCCACCGCACCGCCGCGGCCCCCTCCAGGGGCGCCCGCCCCATAGGTGCGTATGGGCGGCCCGGCGCGCGCTTTCGGATGACCTCGCAGCCTGTCGCCGGGGTGCCCCGGCCGGTGTGACCGACGATCGGGTGCCCGCCGGGTCACCGCGCCCGCCCCTTCGCACGCCGGGAGGCAGCCGTGCGCATCCTGCTCGTGGCCAGCGCGTTCAACAGCCTCACCCAACGCGTCCACGCCGAACTGCGCGACCGCGGCCACACCGTGGCGGTGGAACTCGCGCTGCCCGGCCACGACCTCGCCGAGGCCGTACGGCGGCACGCCCCGCAGCTCGTCCTGGCGCCCATGCTGAAGACGGCCATCCCCCGGGAGGTGTGGTCCGCACACACGTGCCTGATCGTCCACCCGGGCCCGGTCGGTGACCGCGGGCCGTCCTCCCTGGACTGGGCGATCCACGAGGAGGCCGACCGGTGGGGGGTGACGGTGCTCCAGGCGGACGAGGAGATGGACGCGGGAGACGTGTGGGCGTCCACCACCTGCCGCGTGCCTCCGGTGTCGAAGAGCGACCTGTACCGGGGTGAGATCGCCGACGCCGCGCTGGAGGCCGTCCTGTGCGCCGTGGACCGCTTCGCCGCCGGAACCCACCGGCCGCTCGCCCAGGACGCGGCGGCCCGGGCCGGTGCCACGCCCCGCGTCCGCCCGTATCTCGACCAGAGCGTCCGGCGGATCGACTGGGCCGAGGACTCCACGCGGACCGTCGTCCGCAAGCTGCGCGCCGCCGACTCGCAGCCGGGGGTGCTGGACGAGCTGCTCGGCAGCGAGTGGTACCTCCACGGCGGCCACCCCGACAGCGGGCTGCGGGGCCGCCCGGGCGACCTGCTGGCCACCCGCAACGGCGCGATCTGCCGGGCGACCACGGACGGCGCCGTGTGGATCCCCGAGCTGCGGGCCAGGCGCCGGCCGGGCGGACCGGCCACCTTCAGGCTGCCGGCCGCGCAGGCCCTCGGCGACCGGCTGCCCGCGCTGCCCGAACTCGCCCTGCCACCGCTGCCCGAAGCCGGGGATGCCACCTGGACGGACATCCACTACCGGGAGGACGGGTACGTTGGCCTCCTGTCGTTCTCCTTCCCCGGCGGCGCCATGAGCACGGCACAGTGCCGGCGCCTGCTCGACGCCTACCGCGAGGCATGCACCCGCCCCACCGCGGTCCTGGTGCTGGGCGGCCGACGGGACTTCTTCTCCAACGGCATCCACCTCAACGTCATCGAGGCCGCCGACGACCCCGGCGCCGAGTCCTGGGCGAACATCAACGCCATCGACGACCTGGTCGAGGCGGTCCTCACGACGACCGACCGGCTGGTGGTCTCGGCGATCGGGGGCAACGCCGCCGCCGGCGGGGTCATGCTGGCCCTGGCCGCCGACGAGGTGTGGTGCCGTTCCGGCGCCGTACTGAACCCCCACTACCGGCTCATGGGCCTGTACGGCTCGGAGTACTGGACGTACACGCTCCCGCGCCGGGTGGGGGGCCCGACGGCCGAGCGCCTCACGCGCGAGGCCCTCCCGGTGAGCTCGGCGGGCGCCCTGCGCCTGGGGCTCGTCGACCGGGTCGTGGACTGCGGCCCGCAGGACTTCACCGCGCGGACCGGCGCCCTGGCCGCCCGGCTCGCGGCGCTGCCGGCGACGGCCTCCCGCATCGCGGCGAAGAAGACCGCCCTGGACGGGCGCGGCGAGGCCCCGGCCGCCTTCCGGGAGCGGGAGCTGGCCCGGATGCGCCGCACCTTCCAGGACCCGGACGCTCCGTACCACGCCCTGCGCCGGGCCTTCGTCCGCAAGGAGACACCGCACCGCACGCCACCCCACCTCGCTCCCGTCACCGGAACGGCCCAACATGGCGTCCCATCGGACGCGGGCGACTGGTACCAAGAAGGCTGATGGCCCGAAATGAAGACCTTCATCCCATACCTCCCCAGGAGGCGGTCCCATGACTGAGGCGAGGCCGGACACGGTCGGCGCTGCGGACGCCGGAGACGCGCCCGCCGACGAGACACCCACGATCCACATTCTCTGGATCAACGCGGGGCTGAGCTGCGACGGCGACTCCGTCTCGCTGACGGCGGCCATGCAGCCGAGCATCGAGGAGATCGTGCTCGGTGTGCTGCCGGGGCTGCCGAAGATCGCCGTCCACTGGCCGCTCATCGACTTCGAGTGCGGTCCGATCGGCGGCTCGGACACGTTCATCGAGTGGTTCTTCAAGGGCGAGCGAGGCGAGATCGACCCGTTCGTGCTGGTCGTCGAAGGCTCCATCCCCAACGAGGCGATCAAGCCGGAGGGCTACTGGTGCGGCTTCGGGGACAACCCGGAGACCGGCCAGCCGATCACGACCAGCGAGTGGATCGACCGGCTCGCGCCCAAGGCGCTCGCGGTCGTCGCCATCGGCACCTGTGCCACGTACGGCGGTATCCACGCCATGGCCGGCAACCCGACCGGAGCCATGGGCCTGCCGGACTACCTCGGCTGGGACTGGAAGTCCCACGCCGGGATCCCGATCGTGTGCGTCCCCGGCTGCCCGATCCAGCCCGACAACTTCTCCGAGACGCTCACGTACCTGCTCTACCAGGCCTCCGGGCAGGCCCCGATGATCCCGCTGGACGACAAACTGCGTCCGACCTGGCTGTTCGGAGCCACCGTCCACGAGGGCTGCGACCGCGCCGGCTACTACGAACAGGGCCAGTTCGCCCTGACGTACGACTCGCCGAAATGCCTGGTCAAGCTCGGCTGCTGGGGGCCCGTCGTCAAGTGCAACGTGCCCAAGCGCGGCTGGATGAACGGAATCGGCGGCTGTCCGAACGTCGGCGGCATCTGCATCGCCTGCACCATGCCCGGCTTCCCCGACAAGTTCATGCCGTTCATGGACGAGCCCCCCGGCGCACGGGTGTCCAGCAGCGCCAGCGGCGCCTACGGCGCGGTCGTGCGCAGGCTGCGGACCATCACGGCCCGCACCGTGGACAAGGAGCCCAAGTGGCGCCACACCGGCGACAAGATCGCCACCGGCTACCGCCCGCCGTGGTGACGCCCCGCCCCGCGTGACCCGCGCCGGCTGATCACCCCGAGTGAACACCGGGGCGTCCCGCCCCGCGGCCGTCCGGCCGCGGGGCGGCCACCCCCGCACCACAAGCGCACCACCGCAACACGAGCGCACCCCGATGCGTGCACCCCCCACCTCCTCGCGCAACGAAGGGCACGGCATACACGATGGCACCGACGACGAAGGCGGCCGGCGACGGCAGCGGCCTGGTGGAGATGGCCTGGGACCCGATCACCCGGATCGTGGGCAGCCTCGGCATCCACACGAAGATCGACTTCAAGCAGAAGCGGGTCGCCGAGTGCTACAGCACCTCGTCGGTCTTCCGCGGCTACAGCGTCTTCATGCGCGGCAAGGACCCCCGCGACGCCCACTTCATCACCAGCCGCATCTGCGGGATCTGCGGCGACAACCACGCGACCTGCTCGGTGTACGCGCAGAACATGGCGTACGGCGTGAAGCCCCCGAACCTCGCCGAGTGGATCATCAACCTGGGTGAGTCCGCGGAGTACATGTTCGACCACAACATCTTCCAGGAGAACCTGGTGGGGGTCGACTACTGCGAGAAGATGGTCAAGGAGACCAACCCGGGCGTCCTCGAACTGGCCGAACGCACCGAGGCGCCGCACGCCGGGGAGCACGGCTACCGCACCATCGCCGACATCATGCGGTCGCTGAACCCGCTCGAGGGCGAGTTCTACCGCGAGGCCCTCCAGGTCAGCCGCTACACGCGGGAGATGTTCTGCCTCATGGAGGGCCGCCATGTGCACCCCTCCACGCTCTACCCGGGCGGCGTCGGCACCATCGCCTCCGTGCAGCTGTTCACCGACTACCTCAGCCGCCTCATGCGGTACGTGGAGTTCATGAAGCGGGTCGTGCCGCTGCACGACGACCTCTTCGACTTCTTCTACGAGGCGCTGCCGGGCTACGAGGAGGTCGGCCGGCGCCGCGTGCTGCTCGGCTGCTGGGGTGCGCTCAACGACCCCGAGTACTGCGACTTCACGTACGCCAACATGACCGACTGGGGCCGGCGGATGTTCGTCACGCCCGGCATCGTCGTCGACGGCAAGCTGGTCACCAACGACCTCACCGAGATCAACCTCGGCATCCGCATCCTGCTGGGCAGCTCGTACTACGAGGACTGGCAGGGGCAGGAGCAGTTCGTCACCCACGACCCGCTCGGCAACCCGGTGGACCCGCGCCACCCGTGGAACCAGCACACCATCCCCGCCCCGCAGAAGCGGAACTTCGACGACAAGTACAGCTGGGTGATGTCTCCGCGCTGGTTCGACGGGAAGGACCACCTTGCCCTGGACACCGGCGGTGGCCCCATCGCCCGCCTGTGGTCCACGGCCCTGTCCGGGCTCGTCGACACCGGCTACGTCAAGGCCACCGGCCACAGTGTCGTCATCAACCTGCCCCGCACGATGACCAAGCCCGAGACGACCTTCGAGTGGAAGATCCCGCGCTGGAGCAACGCGCTGGAGCGCAACCGGGCCCGCACCTACTTCCAGGCGTACACGGCCGCCATCGCCCTGCACTTCGCGGAGAAGGGCCTGGAGGAGGTCAGGGCCGGACGCACCCAGACCTGGGAGAAGTTCGAGGTGCCCGACGAGGGGCTCGGTGTCGGCTTCACCGAGGCGGTCCGGGGCGTGCTCTCCCACCACATGGTGATCCGCGACGGCAAGATCGCCAACTACCACCCGTACCCGCCCACCCCCTGGAACGCCAGCACCCGGGACACCTACGGCACCCCCGGCCCGTACGAGGACGCCGTGCAGAACACGCCGATCTTCGAGGAGAACGCCCCGGAGAACTTCAAGGGCATCGACATCATGCGCGCCGTGCGCAGCTTCGACCCCTGTCTGCCGTGCGGTGTCCACATGTACGTCGGCGGCGGCAAGACCGTGCAGAAGATGCATGTGCCCACCGGCCTGAGCGGACTGGGCGGATGAGCGCGGCGCCGGCCGGGCGGCCGGTGAGCGCGCAGGAGACCGGCCGCCGGGTCGAGGAGATCCTCGACCGGCTGGCCGCCGCCGGCGACCCGGCGGCGGCCACCGCGGCGGAGGAACTGGTCCGCTCCCTGATGGACTTCTACGGCGCCGGGCTGGCCCGCGTCCTCCAGCTCCTGTCCGGCCCCGGTGAGGGGCGGACGCCCGGTGACCCGCTCGCGCGGCTGCTCGGCGACGACCTGGTCGCCGGCCTGCTCGTCCTGCACGACCTCCACCCCGAGGACCGCGACAGCCGTATCGCCCGGGCCCTCGACAGCGTCCGGGACCACGACCTGGAGGTCGTCGGCTTCGACGAGCGCAGCGGCACCCTGCGCCTGCGGGCCGCCGCGGGCGGTGGCTGCGGCTGCGCCGGTTCGGGTGCGGGCGCCCGGCAGGCCGCCGAGGAGGCGCTCGCCTGCTTCGCACCGGAGGTCACGGGCGTCGACGTACAGGCCACCGCCGGTGAGCCCGCCCTGCTGCAGATCGGTACCGGCCCGAGGACGGCCGCGGCGGCCGGCCCGGCGACGGCGAAGACACGATGAGCGGCCCGCCGCTGCCGCTGCGGGCACCCGGCGCCCGGCCGGGTGCCCCCGGCCTGCGCCGGTTCCTCGACGAGCGGCCGCCCGCGCGCGAGCGGTGCGAACTGTGCGCGGTGACGCTGACCGGCACGGACCACCGCCACCTCGTCGACGTCGACCGACGCGCCCTCGTCTGCGCCTGCGTGCCCTGCGCCCTGCTGATGGAACAGCCGGGCGCAGCCTCGGCGGGCCGCTTCCGCGCGGTACCCGCCCGCTACCTCACCGACCCGGACCACCACCTCGACGAGGGCGCGTGGGAACGGCTCCAGATCCCGGTCGGCGTCGCCTTCTTCTTCCACAACGCGGCGCTCGACCGGCTCGTCGCGCTCTACCCGAGCCCCGCCGGAGCCACCGAGAGCGAGCTCGACCCCGCCACCTGGACCGACGTCCTCGGTGACAGCCGGCTCGCCGCAATGCTGGAGTCCGACGTGGAGGCGCTGCTGCTGCGCCGCGTCGACGGCCGCTGCGTCTGCTACCTCGTGCCGATCGACGTCTGCTACGAACTCGTGGGCCGTATGCGCCTGTTGTGGCAGGGCTTCGACGGCGGCGCCGAGGCCCGAGCCGCCCTCGACACGTTCTTCGACAACGTCGTACGGCAGGCCCGGCCCGTCCGCGAGGCGGAGGCGCCGTGACGGAGCTGTCGTTCACCTGCACCGGCGTCCGCGCCGACCGCTACGCGGCCGGACCCACCCTCGTCTTCCGGCTGCGGGTCACCGCGGCCGGTGACGCCCGCGTGCACGCGCTCGCGCTGCGCTGCCAGCTCCGCATCGAACCCGCCCGCCGCGGCTACGAGAACGCCGAGGCCGACGGTCTGACGGACCTCTTCGGCGAACGCTCCCGCTGGGGCAGCACCCTCCAGCCCGTGCAGTTCGCCCAAGTGTCGCTCATGGTCCCGGGGTTCACCGGCGAGACCGAGACCGACCTCGTCGTGCCCTGCACCTACGACCTGGACGTCGCCGCCGCCCGCTACCTGGACGCCCTGCGCGACGGCGAGGTCCCCCTGCTGATGCTCTTCTCCGGTACGGCCTTCACCGGAGCGGGCGGCTTCCAGGTCGAGCCCGTGCCCTGGGACCGAGAGGCCGCCTTCCGCATGCCGGTCGCCGTGTGGCGGGAGATGGTCGAACAGCACTTCCCCGGCTGCGGCTGGATCCGGCTGCCCCGCGACACCATGGACGCCCTCCTCGCCTACCGCTCACGGCGCGCGCTGCCCTCCTGGGAGGCCACTCTGCGCGCCCTGCTCGACGACAGCTCGGCCGCCGGGCCGCCCGGGACGGACCCGTTCCTCGCGCTCACCGGCACCCACCCGACCTCCGCCGGAAGGACCGATCAGTGACCGTGACCGCGTTCGCCCCGGAGACGGAGGCACGGTTCGACCTGGCCCGGCAGGTGGCGGACGCCGTCCTGTTCGAGGGCTATGTGCTCTACCCGTACCGGGCCTCGGCCGCCAAGAACCGGATGCGCTGGCAGTTCGGAGTGCTCGTGCCGCCGGCCTGGGGAGCCGAGTGCGAGGAGCACGACTTCCAGCACACCGAGTGCCTGATGGAACCGAAGGCCGGCGCGACCCTGTCGGTCGAGCTGCGTTTCCTGCACGCCCGGCGGCGGACCGTGGAGCGGGTCCGTCCCGACGGCGCCTTCGAGACGGTGCGCGAACTGCACCTCGACGACCGGGTCCTGGTGCCCTGGGACGAGGGCGCGGAGGAACGGGTCGAGGTCGTCACCGCGGTGGACGCACTGCTGGGCGACGGCATCACGGTCCCCTTCGAACGCCCCGCACGCGAGGATGTCGCCCCGGTGCTGGACGCGGCCGGCCGCGCCGTCGGCCGTACGGTCCGCCGCTCCGAGCCGATCACCGGCGCGGTACGCCTGTCGGCCCGCGAACTCGACGGCCCCTACCGGGCGTTGAGGCTGACCGCCGTGGTCGAGAACACCACCGCGTGGACACCCCCCGAGGGCCACGCCGCCGACCGGGACGCGGCTCTGCCGTACTCCCTGGTGGCCTCGCACCTGCTCATGGCGCTCGACGCGGGCTCGTTCCTGTCGATGACCGATCCCCCCGAGTGGGCGAAGGGCGCCGTCGCCACCTGCCGGAACCTGCACACCTGGCCCGTCCTCGCGGGTGAACCCGGCCGCGCCGACCTGGTGCTGTCCTCGCCGATCATCCTGGAGGACCACCCGGCCATCGCACCGGAGAGCCCGGGCGCGCTCTACGACTCGCTGGAGATCGACGAGATCCTCGCCCTGCGGACCGCCGCCCTCACCGACGAGGAGAAACGCGAGGCCCGCGGCACCGACGAGCGGGCCGCCGCGGTGATCGACCTCGCGGACTCGATGCCGCCGGAGGTGCTGGAGCGACTCCACGGGGCGGTACGGAGCCTGCGCGAGGTGACCGGCGGGGCGAGCGCCCCGGGGCCCGCCCCCGACACCTTCCCCGACGAGTTCGGCGTGCCCCGCCCCGACACCCCGTGGTGGGACCCGGCGAGCGACGCCGGCTTCGACCCCGCACAGGACCGCGTCGTCGTGGACGGCCGGTCGCTGGGGGCCGGCGACCGGGTCCTGCTGCGGCCGGGCCTGCGGCGCTCCGACGCCCAGGACCTGTTCCTCCAGGGGCGCAGCGCGAAGGTGGAGGCGGTCCTGCACGACGTCGACGGCGCGGTGCATCTGGCCGTCACCGTCGAGGGCGACCCGGGCGCCGACATCCGCCGCGAACAGGGCCGCTTCCTCTACTTCCAGCCGGACGAGGTCACCCCGCTGGACGACGGGGAGGGCGACGCGTGAGCCCGCCCGCGCCCGCCATGAGAACCCTCGTCGCAGGGATCGGCAACATCTTCCTCGGCGACGACGGCTTCGGCGTGGAGACCGCGCTCCGCCTCGCGGAGCGGCAACTGCCCGACGGTGTCGAGGTGGTGGACATCGGCGTGCGCGGCGTGCACCTCGCCTACCAGCTCCTCGACGGCTACGACACCCTCGTCCTGGCGGACGCCACCGCACGCGGCGAGGACCCCGGCACGCTGTACGTGATCGAGTACGACGGGCCCGCCCAACCGGCCGACGGCGCCCCCGCGCTCGACGGCCACCGGATGACTCCCGACACCGTCCTGGCGCTGCTCGGCGCGCTCTGCGCCGGCACCGGCGCCCAGCCGCCCCGGCGCACGCTGATCGTCGGCTGCGAACCGGCCTCGGTGGAGGAGGGCATCGGGCTCAGCCCGCCGGTCTCCGACGCCGTACCGCGGGCCGTACAGCTGATCGAGGAGCTGCTGCGGGACGGCCGGCCGGCACCGGCCGAGACACCACCGCCCATCCAGACCGTCCCACCGGCCGTCACCCGGCCCCTGTCACCGGCCGCGGCCGGTGAGGGCCTGTCGGCCGGCGGGTCGAACCGGCCCAGCACATGAGGAGACACGGCATGAAGAAGACGCTCGTGAGTGGCGCGGCGCTGGTCGCAGCGGCCGCCCTCTTCGCACAGATCCTGCCCGACCTCAGGCGCTACCTGCGCATCCGAAGGATGTGAACCCGGCGCGTCCGGAGGGGGCGGACCGGACCCCGGCCGCCCGGCGCACGGGGTTGCGTCGAACGGCGTACCCGGCGGCGCGCGACGGCGTGCCGGGCCGGGGGGCCGGCACCCCTCGCCTCTAATGGGACCGCCGAGGCCGGCGCGGGCCGGCCCTGGGAGGACTGAGACCCATGCACGAGATGTCCGTGGCGCTGGCCGTGATCGACCAGGTCGAGCAGGCCGCCGCACAGGCCGGTGACGTCACGGCGGTCCGCTCGGTGCGGCTCCAGGTGGGTGAACTGGCCGGTGTGGTGGCCGACTCCCTCGCCTTCTGCTTCGAACTCGCCTGCGCCGGAACCGTGCTGGAAGGCGCCGAACTGGTCACCGAGACGGTGCCGGGACGGGCCCGCTGCACCGACTGCGCGCACGAGTGGGCCGTCGGCATGCCGCCCCGGCTGAGCTGCCCCGCGTGCGACGGGACCAGCACCGACCTGCTCGCGGGCCGGGAACTGCAGATCGTCAGCGTGCACTGGGAGGACGGCCGGAGGCACGCGCACACCCGCGAACCGATCCCCGAGGAGTACTGAACCATGTGCCGTGTCGTCGACCTGCAACAGGCCGTACTCGCCAAGAACGACGCGACCGCGCACACCCTGCGCGCCGAACTGGCCGCCCGGGGCACCGCGATCGTCAACCTGCTGTCCAGCCCCGGCAGCGGCAAGACCGCGCTGCTGGAACGCGAACTGCTGCTGGCGCGCCGGCGGTCGGTGCCCGTGGCCGCGCTCACCGCCGACCTCGCCACCGAGAACGACGCGACACGCCTGGCCCGTTCGGGTGTCCCGGTCAAGCAGGTCCTCACCGACGGGCTGTGTCACCTGGAGGCCGGCATGCTCGGCGGGCACCTCCGGGGCTGGCTGCCCGACGACACCCGGCTGCTGTTCGTGGAGAACGTCGGCAACCTCGTCTGCCCGGCCTCCTACGACCTGGGGGAGACCCTGAGAGTCGTCCTGGCGTCCGTGACCGAGGGCGAGGACAAGCCGCTGAAGTACCCCACCGCCTTCGGCCTCGCCCACCTCGTCCTGGTCACCAAGACCGACATCGCCGAGGCCGTCGAGTTCGACGAGGCGGCGTTCCGCGCCAACGTCGAGCGGATCAACCCGGGGGTCGAGATCGTGCACACCTCGGCGCGCCGGGGAGAGGGGATCGGCGAACTGCTCGACCGGGCCCTGGCGGCCGCGGACGGCGCGCCGGTCCACACCCCCGTCATGGCCCGCCGTCCGGCCGCGCCCGGTCCCGGGCACGGACATCCGCACCCGCACGGGCCCGACCACGAACACGACCACGCGCACGGGCCCGACGAGGTGGGCACCTCTCACCACGACGACGGGGCCGCCCGCCCGGACGGCGCCGGCGCGATGGCCCGCACCCGCTCGTGAGCGGTCCACCACCGGCCGCCGTCGCCGACGACACACCGTCACGCCGCCGCGTCACCGTCCGGGGCGTCGTCCAGGGCGTCGGGTTCCGGCCCTACGTGTACGGCCTCGCCACCGAACTCGCCCTGGCCGGACACGTGACGAACACCCCGGAGGGTGTCGTCGCCGAGGTCGAGGGGTCCTGCTCCGCCGTCGACCGGTTCTGCGACCGGATCGCCGCGCAGGCACCCCCGCTGGCCCGCGTGGAGTCCGTGCACCAGGTGGAGCTGCCCGCCGTGGGAGACGGCCGGTTCACCATCCTCGCCTCCCGGACCGACGGGCCGGTGCGCACCCTGGTCTCGCCGGACACCGCCACCTGCGCCGACTGCCTCGCCGAACTCGCCGACCCGGCCGACCGGCGACACCGCCACCCCTTCGTCAACTGCACCCACTGCGGCCCGCGCTTCACCATCGTCACCGGCGTGCCCTACGACCGGGCGCACACCACCATGGCCGGCTTCCCGATGTGCGCCGAGTGCGCCCGGGAGTACGCCGATCCGGCCGACCGGCGCTTCCACGCGCAGCCGGTCGCCTGTCCCGCCTGCGGGCCCCGGCTGCGACTGCTGGGACCGCGAGGTCCCGAGGGGGCGCTGGAGGGCGTCGCCGGCGCGGACGCGGTCGGCGCCGCCCGCGCGCTCCTCGCCCGCGGGGCGATCGTCGCCGTCAAGGGCCTGGGCGGCTACCACCTGGCCTGCGACGCCGGCGACCCCGCGGCCGTCGCACTGCTGCGCCGCCGCAAGCGCCGGGGCGACAAGCCGTTCGCCGTCATGGCCCGGACCGCCGACGACATCGCACACCTCGTCCGGCTGGACCCGGAGGAGCGGGGCCTGCTGGAGAGCGGCGTCCGGCCCGTCGTACTGCTGCGACGCCGGACGGACCCCGTGCACGGGGCCGGCGCCGCGCGTCCGGCCGCCGCGGTCGCGCCCGGCAGCCCCGACCTCGGCGTCATGCTGCCGTACACGCCCGTGCACCACCTGCTGCTCGGGCTGCCGGGCGACCCCGAGGGCCCCTCGCTGCTCGTCATGACCAGCGGCAACCTGGCCGGTGAGCCGATCGTGACCGACGACGCCGACGCGCTGGAGCGGCTGGCGCCCCTCGCCGACGCCTGGCTCACGCACGACCGGGCGATCCACGTCCCCTGCGACGACTCCGTGGTGCGCGTCCTGGACGGGAAGCCGCTGATCATCCGCCGGGCCCGCGGCTACGCCCCGCTGCCTCTCACCCTGCCGTTTCCGGTGGGCCCGGCGCTCGCCGTCGGCGGCGACCTGAAGAACGCGTTCTGCCTGGGGGAGGGCCGGCGGGCCTGGCTGTCCGCGCACATCGGTGACATGGACGACCTCGGCACCCAGCGGGCCTTCGAACGCGCCGAGGGGCAACTGGAGTCCATCACCGGAGTACGGCCCGCGACCCTGGTCGCCGACCGCCACCCCGGTTACCGCTCGGCCGGCTGGGCCGAACGCAACGCGGCCGGCCGGCCCGTGGTCCGCGTCCAGCACCATCACGCCCACATCGCCGCCGCGATGGCCGAAGGCGGCCTGGACGGCAGCCGGCCGGTGATCGGTGTCGCCTTCGACGGCACCGGGCACGGCGACGACGGCGCCGTGTGGGGCGGCGAGTTCCTGCTCGCCGACTACGACGGCTTCACCCGGTTCGGGCACCTCGCGTACGTCCCGCTGCCCGGCGGTGACGCGGCCGTACGCCGGCCGTACCGGATGGCGCTCGCCCACCTGCGCGCGGCCGGGATCGACTGGGCGGCCGACCTCCCCTGTACCGCCGCCTGCCCGCCCGAGGAACAGCGGGTGCTGGCACGGCAGTTGGAGCGGAACCTGAACTGTGTCCCCACCTCCAGCATGGGCCGGCTCTTCGACGCCGTGTCGTCGCTCGCCGGCGTCTGCCACCGGGTGGGGTACGAGGCACAGGCGGCCGTCGAACTGGAGGCGGCCGCACTGGCCGCGCCCGCCGGCGAGGAAGGCACCTACCCGTTCGCCCTCCGCACCCAGGGGCCGGACGGTGACGGAGCGGTACGGGCCGATCCGGCACCCGTCCTCGCGGCGATCGCCCGGGACCTGCGGGCCGGGACCCGGCCGGCCGTGATCGCGGCCCGCTTCCACCGGGCCGTCACCGGCCTGGTGCACGGCCTGTGCGTGCGGGCCCGCGAACGCCACGGGCTGGACACGGTCGCCCTGACGGGCGGCGTGTTCGCCAACACCCTGCTCTCCTCGGCCTGCGCCACGGCCCTGCGCGAGGACGGCTTCACCGTTGTGCGGCACCACCTGGTCCCGCCCAACGACGGCGGCCTGGCCCTCGGCCAGCTCATGATCGCCGCCCGTGCCACGACGGCCCCGACCGAGGCCGCCGACCGATGACTGTCCCGGCAGCACCGGGCAACGCGCGACCACAGCGAGGAGAGGCACATGTGCCTGGCGGTACCCGGCAGAGTGCTGGACATCGAGGAACGTGACGGCACCCGCATGGCCACCGTCGATTTCGGCGGCGTGGTCAAGGAGGTGTGCCTGGAGTACCTGCCCGACCTCCGGGTCGGCGAGTACGCGATCGTGCACGTCGGGTTCGCGCTGCAGCGCCTGGACGAGGAGTCGGCGAAGCAGACGCTCGAACTCTTCGCCGAACTCGGCCTGCTCCAGGAGGAGTTCGGTGACGAATGGAATGCGGCCGCCGAGGCCGGGGGCGGTCAGGTGTCCCCGTTCGCGGACGAGGACGCCGTAGAGGAGGCACGGAAGTGAAGTACATCGACGAGTTCCAGGACCCCGAGCTGGCCCGCCGGCTCCTCGACGACATCCACGCCACGGTGACCAGGCCCTGGGCGCTGATGGAGGTGTGCGGCGGACAGACGCACAGCATCATCCGGCACGGCATCGACCAACTGCTGCCCGAACAGGTCGAGTTGATCCACGGACCGGGCTGCCCGGTCTGCGTGACCCCGCTCGAGGTCATCGACAAGGCCCTGGAGATCGCCTCCCGGCCGGGCGTGATCTTCTGTTCGTTCGGCGACATGCTGCGCGTGCCCGGCACCGGGCGGGACCTGTTCCAGGTCCGGAGCGAGGGCGGCGACGTACGGGTCGTCTACTCACCGCTCGACGCCCTGCGGATCGCGCAGCAGAACCCGGACCGCGAGGTGGTGTTCTTCGGCATCGGCTTCGAGACGACCGCACCGCCCAACGCCATGACGGTCCATCAGGCACGCCGGCTCGGCATCAAGAACTTCAGTCTGCTGGTGTCGCACGTGCGCGTCCCCCCGGCCATCGAGGCCATCATGAGCTCGCCGAGCTGCCGGGTGCAGGGCTTCCTCGCGGCCGGGCACGTGTGCAGCGTGATGGGCGTGGG
>NZ_JBEXCW010000052.1:0-60284 GCF_040605435.1 Streptomyces sp. NPDC005574 | reverse complement strand
AACCGGGCGGGGGGGGGGCCCCCCAACCCCCCCCCCCACCCCACTCGTCTGTGACGCCTGTGGCCCCGCGTGTGTGGGCCTCGGCACACTCTCCCCGCGCAGGTCAACAGCAAGTTGACGGCCCTTCGGGGCCCGTGGTGGACTGCCGGAGCCATGTACGGCGGCAAGAGAGGAAGCCGGTGCGAATCCGGCGCGGTCCCGCCACTGTGACCGGGGTGTGAACCCCGGGAGCCAGGAACTCTCACCGCCGGTCTCGTCGAACCAGGGCGTGGACACCCTGAGTGAGGACACAGAGCCATGCCCGGCTGCCGTTCGAGGTCCGCCACCGGCGCTTTGCCCGACCCCTCGGCCGGCTGAGCCGATGCGTGCCGATCGCGTCTTCGCGTACGGCGCCGCCGCCGGCCTTCTCGCCGACCTGGTCCTCGGTGATCCTCGCCGTGGGCATCCGGTCGCCGCGTTCGGGCGGGCCGCCGGTGCCGTGGAACACCTGCTGTGGCGGGACCACCGGGGGTACGGCGTGCTGCACACCGCCGTCTGCGCCGGAGGTGCCGTCGGCCTGGCCGCCGTCGCCGCTTCGGCGCTGCGGCCCTCCCCCGCCGCCTCCGTCGCCCTGACCGCCGCCGCCACCTGGGCCGTGGTGGGCGCCACCAGCCTCGGGCGCGAGGCGCGGGCCGTCGGCCGCGCCCTGGAGGCCGGTGACGTCGAGGCGGCCCGGGCCCGGCTGCCGCACCTGTGCGGGCGCGATCCGCAGGCCCTGGACGCCGACGGCATCGCGCGTGCCGTCGTGGAGTCCGTCGCGGAGAACACCTCGGACGCGGTCGTGGGGGCCCTGGTGTGGGGCGCGTTGGGCGGCGTGCCCGGACTCGTCGGGTTCCGGGCCGTCAACACCCTGGACGCGATGGTCGGGCACAGGTCGCCCCGGTACCGGCGCTACGGCTGGGCCTCCGCCCGGCTGGACGACCTCGCGGGCTGGCCGGGAGCGCGGCTGACCGCCGCCCTGACCGCTGTCGGGGGCGGGGACCCGCGGGGGGCCGTACGGGCCTGGCGGGCCGACGCCGGCCGGCATCCGAGCCCCAACGCCGGGCCCGTGGAGGCCTCGTTCGCGGGGGCGCTCGGGGTGCGGCTGGGCGGGACGTTGTCGTACGGCGGCCGCGTCGAGCGGCGGCCGGTGCTGAACGGGGAGGGACGTGCCGTGGAGGTACGGGACATCGAACGGGCCGCGCGCCTCTCGCGTCGGGTCGGCGTGCTCGCGCTCGGCGTCAGCGTCGCCGGGCGGATCGCCGCCACGCGCCTGCTCGCCGGGCGGGCCGCGGCCACGCGGATCGTGAACGGGCGTGCGTCGTGAACGGTGGTCTGCTGGTGGCCGGCACCACCTCCGACGCCGGCAAGAGCGTCGTGACCGCCGGGATCTGCCGCTGGCTGGTCCGGCAGGGGGTACGGGTCGCGCCGTTCAAGGGGCAGAACATGTCCCTCAACTCGTTCGTGACGCGGGAGGGCGCCGAGATCGGCCGCGCGCAGGCCATGCAGGCGCAGGCGTGCCGCGTCGAGCCGACCGCGCTGATGAACCCCGTCCTGCTCAAGCCGGGCGGTGAACACAGCAGCCAGGTCGTGCTGATGGGCCGGCCGGTCGGCGAGCTGAGCGCCCGCGGGTACCACGGCGGGCGGCAGCAGCAGTTGCTGGGGACCGTGCTCGACTGCCTCGCCGAGTTGCGGGGCACGTATGACGCGGTGATCTGTGAAGGGGCGGGCAGTCCCGCCGAGATCAACCTGCGGCGGACGGACATCGTGAACATGGGTGTCGCGCGCCACGCGCGGCTGCCCGTGCTCGTCGTCGGCGACATCGACCGCGGGGGCGTCTTCGCCTCCTTCTTCGGCACGGTCGCCCTGTTGTCCCCCGAGGACCAGGAACTCGTCGCCGGGTTCCTCGTCAACAAGTTCCGCGGGGACGTCTCGCTGCTGGAGCCCGGCCTCGACATGCTGCACGGGCTCACCGGACGTCGGACCTACGGCGTCCTGCCCTTCCGGCACGGCCTCGGTATCGACGAGGAGGACGGGCTGCGCGTGTCGTTGCGGGGGACCGTCCGGGAGTCGGACACCACCGCGCCCGTCGGTGAGGACCTTCTGCGGGTCGCCGTCTGCGCGGTCCCGCTGATGTCCAACTTCACCGACGTGGACGCGCTGGCCGCCGAACCGGGTGTCGTGGTGCGGTTCGTGGACCGGCCCGGGGAACTCGCGGACGCCGACCTCGTCGTCGTCCCCGGCACCCGTGGGACCGTGCGGGCGCTGGAGTGGCTGCGGGAGCGGGGGCTGGCCGGGGCGATCGCCCGGCGGGCCGCCGAGGGCCGCCCCGTGCTCGGCGTCTGCGGTGGCTTCCAGATCCTCGGCGAGCACATCGAGGACGAGGTCGAGAGCCGCAGGGGGCACGTGCCGGGGCTCGGACTGCTGCCCGTGCGCGTGCGGTTCGCCCGCGAGAAGACCCTCACCCGGCCCGCCGGCCAGGCCCTCGGCGAGCACGTCGAGGGGTACGAGATCCACCACGGGATCGCCGAGGTCACGGGCGGGGAGCCGTTCCTCGACGGCTGCCGGGTCGGCCAGACCTGGGGCACCCACTGGCACGGCTCCCTGGAGTCGGACGGTTTCCGGCGCGCCTTCCTGCGCGAGGTGGCGGCCGCCGCGGGCCGCCGGTTCGTACCGGCCGCCGACACCTCGTTCGCCGCGCTGCGCGAGGAGCAGCTCGACCGGCTCGGCGACCTGATCGAACAGCACGCGGACACGGACGCGCTGTGGCGGCTCATCGAGTCCGGCGCGCCGCAAGGACTGCCCTTCATCCCACCGGGAGCGCCCGCATGAGCACAGTGTTGTTGTTGTCGACCGCCGACACGGACCTGCTGGCGGCGCGTGCCTCCGGCGCGCCGTACCGGATCGGCAACCCCACCCGGGTCGACGTCGCGGAGGAGCTGCCCGCGCTGGTCGCGGGCGCGGACCTCGCCGTCGTACGGCTGCTCGGCGGCAAGCGGGCCTGGGAGGACGGGCTCGCCGCGCTCCGGGCGTCCGGTGTGCCGACCGTGCTGCTCGGCGGGGAGAACGTCCCCGACGCCGAGCTGATGGCCGAGTCGTCCGTACCGGCCGGTGTCGTGGCGGAGGCGCTGCGCTATCTCGTCGAGGGCGGGCCGGAGAACCTGACGGAACTCGCCCGCTTCCTGTCCGACACCGTGCTGCTGACCGGCGAGGGGTTCGAGGAACCGCGCGCGATGGCCGAGTTCGGGGTGCACGGGCAGCGCGCGTACGCCGAGGACCGTCCCACCGTCGGCGTGCTCTTCTACCGGGCCCACCACCTCAGCGGCAACACCGGCTTCGTGGACACCCTGTGCGACGCGATCGAGGCGCGGGGCGTCAACGCCCTGCCCGTGTACTGCGGTTCGCTGCGCGGCGCGGACCCGGGCCTGTACGAGATCCTCGGGCGGGCCGACGCCCTGGTCGCCACCGTCCTGGCCGCCGGCGGCACGCACGCCTCGCAGGCCTCGGCCGGCGGCGACGAGGAGGCGTGGGACGTCGGGGCGCTCGCCGACCTCGACATCCCCGTCCTGCAGGGCCTGTGCCTCACCTCGTCCAGGAGCGCCTGGCAGAACTCCGACGCGGCCCTCTCCCCCATGGACGCGGCGATGCAGGTCGCCATCCCGGAGTTCGACGGGCGGCTCATCACGGTGCCCTTCTCGTTCAAGGAGCAGGGCCCGGACGAGGTGCCGGTGTACGTCGCCGACCCCGAGCGGGCCGCGCGGGTCGCCGGGATCGCCGTACGGCACGCCCGGTTGCGGCACAAGCCGAACGCGGAGAAGAAACTCGCGCTCGTCTTCACCGCCTACCCGACCAAGCACTCCCGCGTCGGCAACGCGGTCGGCCTGGACACGCCCGCCTCGGCGGTACGGGTTCTGGACGCGCTGCGGGACGCCGGGTACGCCGTCGAGGGCCACCCGGACAACGGCGACGAGTTGATCCACCGGCTCATCAACGCCGGTGGCCACGACGTCGAATGGCTCACCGAGGAGCAGCTCGCCGCCGCGCCCGCGCGCGTGCCGCTGGCCGACTACCGGGCCTGGTTCGACACGCTCGACCCGGCGCTGCGCGACGGCATGCTGGAGGCGTGGGGCGAGCCGCCGGGCTCCCTGTACGTGGACGGCGACGACATCGTGCTGGCCTCCCTGCAGTTCGGGAACGTCGTGGTGATGATCCAGCCGCCGCGCGGCTTCGGCGAGAACCCGATCGCGATCTACCACGACCCCGACATGCCGCCCTCGCACCACTACATGGCGGCCTACCGCTGGCTGGAGAACGGTTTCGGCGCCGACGCCGTCGTGCACATGGGCAAGCACGGCACGATGGAATGGCTGCCCGGCAAGGGACTCGGGCTCGGCGGCGGCTGCGCCCCGGACGCCGTCCTCGGCGAACTCCCGCTGATCTACCCGTTCATCGTGAACGACCCGGGTGAGGGCACCCAGGCCAAGCGCCGCGGGCACGCCACCGTCGTCGACCACCTCGTGCCGCCGATGGCCCGCGCGGACACCTACGGCGACCTCGCGAAACTGGAGCAACTCCTCGACGAGTACGCGCTGGTGTCCGACCTGGACCCGACGAAGGCCCCGGCGGTGCGCGCCCAGATCTGGACGCTGGTCAAGGCCGCCGAGCTGCATCACGACCTGCACGTCGACGACCAGCCGGACGAGGACGCGTTCGACGAGTTCGTCATGCACATCGACGGCTACCTGTGCGAGATCAAGGACGTCCAGATCAGGGACGGCCTGCACATCCTGGGCGGCGGCCCGGAGGCCGAGCCGCGCGTCAACCTCGTGCTGGCCGTGCTGCGCGCCTCCCAGGTGTGGGGCGGCACGGCGAACGCGCTGCCCGGTCTGCGGGCCTGTCTGGCCGAGCACTTCGGCCTGGCCGAGAAGGAGTTGCTCGCCGAGCCGGGTGCGCCGGTGAAGGTGCCGGTGGAGCTGACGGAGCTCGTGGACGGGCCGGCCAGGTCCGGGGCCGACGCGATCGACCTGCTGGAGCAGCTGTGCCGGCGGTTCGCGGAGGGCATGGAGGAGCGCGGCTGGGACTCCGCGGCCGTGCCCGCGCTGGTGCGTGGGGTCGTCGGCGCCGAACTCCCCGACGCCGTCGCGGTGCTGGAGTTCGCGTGCCGCGAGGTCGTGCCCCGGCTGGCCCGCACCACCGACGAGATCGACCACATCCTCAAGGCCCTGGACGGCGGTTACGTCCCGGCCGGGCCGTCCGGCTCACCCACCCGCGGTCTCGTCAACGTCCTGCCGACCGGCCGCAACTTCTACTCGGTCGACCCCAAGGCGATCCCGTCCAGGCTCAGTTGGGAGGTCGGCCAGTCGCTCGCCGACTCGCTCGTGCAGCGCTACCTCCAGGACACCGGCGAATACCCGAAGTCCGTCGGCCTGACGGTGTGGGGCACCTCCGCGATGCGCACCCAGGGCGACGACATCGCCGAGATCCTGGCGCTGCTGGGCTGCCGTCCGGTGTGGGACGACGCCTCGCGCCGGGTGACCGGCTTCGAGATCGTGCCTCCGGCGGAGCTCGGCCGGCCGCGCATCGACGTCACGGTCCGCATCTCCGGGTTCTTCCGGGACGCGTTCCCGCACGTCGTCGGCCTGATCGACGACGCGGTACGGGCGGTGGCCGAGCTGGAGGAGTCCGCCGACCAGAACTACGTGAAGGCGCACGCCGACGCGGACACCGCCGAGCACGGTGACCGGCGGCGCGCGACGGCCCGGGTGTTCGGCTCCAAACCGGGCGCGTACGGCGCCGGTCTGCTGCCGCTGATCGACGCCCGCAACTGGCGCTCCGACGCCGACCTCGCCGAGGTGTACGCGGTGTGGGGCGGCTACGCCTACGGGCGCGGGCTCGACGGGCGGGCGGCGCGCGGCGACATGGAGACCGCGTTCCGGCGCATTGCGGTCGCCGCGAAGAACGTCGACACCCGTGAGCACGACCTCGTGGACGCCGACGACTACTTCCAGTACCACGGCGGCATGGTCGCCATGGTCCGCCACCTGACCGGGACCAGCCCGGAGGCGTACGTGGGGGACTCGGCGACCCCGGACCAGGTCAGGACCCGCACGCTCGGCGAGGAGACCCACCGCGTCTTCCGCGCCCGCGTCGTCAACCCGCGCTGGATGGCGGCGATGCGGCGGCACGGCTACAAGGGCGCCTTCGAGATGGCGGCGACCGTCGACTACCTCTTCGGCTACGACGCCACCGCCGGGGTCGTGGACGACTGGATGTACGAGAAGCTCAGCGCGGAGTACGTCTTCGACGCGGAGAACCAGGACTTCATGAAGAAGTCCAACCCGTGGGCCCTGCGCGGCATCACCGAGCGTCTCCTGGAGGCCGCCGAGCGTGGACTGTGGGCGGAACCGGACGCGGACACACTGGAACGGCTGCGGGCCACGTACCTGGAGCTGGAAGGCGATCTGGAGGGCAACGAGAAGTGACCACCCCCTTTCCGTTCACGGCCGTCGTCGGTCAGGACGACCTGCGGCTCGCACTGCTGCTGAACGCCGTGTCCCCCGCCGTCGGCGGTGTGCTGGTGCGCGGCGAGAAGGGCACCGCCAAGTCCACTGCGGTACGCGCCCTCTCGGCCCTGCTGCCGAAGGTGGACGTCGTCTCCGGATGCCGGTTCTCCTGCGACCCCGCGGCCCCGGACCCGGCCTGCCCGGACGGCCCGCACGAACCCGGCGCCTTCGAGTCCCGGCCCGCCCGCATGGTGGAACTGCCCGTCGGCGCCTCCGAGGACCGGCTGGTCGGCGCCCTGGACATCGAGCGGGCGCTCGCCGAGGGCGTGAAGGCATTCGAGCCCGGACTGCTAGCCGCCGCGCACCGCGGCATCCTGTACGTCGACGAGGTCAACCTGCTGCACGACCACCTGGTCGACCTGCTGCTCGACGCGGCCGCCATGGGCGCGTCGTACGTGGAACGCGAGGGCGTCTCCGTGCGGCACGCCGCGCGGTTCCTGCTGGTGGGCACCATGAACCCCGAAGAGGGCGAACTGCGACCGCAGTTGCTCGACCGGTTCGGGCTGACCGTCGAGGTCGCCGCCTCCCGGGAGCCCGACCAGCGGGTGGAGGTCGTCCGGCGCCGGCTCGCCCACGACGACGACCCGGCCGCGTTCGCGGCGCGTTGGGCCGGCGAGGAGGCGGACGTGCGCCGACGCGTCGTCGCCGCGCGGGAGTTGCTGCCCTCGGTGCGCCTGGGTGACGGAGCGCTGCGGCAGATCGCGGCGACCTGCGCCGCGTTCGAGGTGGACGGCATGCGCGCCGACATCGTGATGGCCCGTACCGCGACCGCGCTGGCCGCCTGGGCCGGGCGCACCGACGTCCTCGCCGAGGACGTACGGCAGGCCGCGCTGCTGGCGCTGCCGCACCGGCGGCGGCGCAACCCCTTCGACGCGCCGGGCCTCGACGAGGACAAGCTCGACGAGACGCTGGAGCAGTACGGCGAGCCCGAGCCCGAGCCCGAGGACGACGACCCGGACCCCGACGGAGGCGGCGGAGGCGGCGGAGGGCGGCCGCCCGCACCGGACTCCGGCGGCCCCGAAGGTCCCGCGGACGGTGACACGGGCGCGCGTCCCGAGGCCGGCGAGGACGGGGAACCGCAGCCCTCGGGCGCCGGCTCCGGCGACCAGCAGCCGGTGCGCGCCACGGAGCCGTTCCGCACCAGGGTGCTGAGCGTGCCCGGTCTCGGCGAGGGCGCCGCCGGACGGCGGTCACGGGCGCGGACCGAGCACGGGCGGACCACCGGGGCGCGCCGGCCCCGGGGCGCCCTCACCAAGCTGCACCTGGCGGCGACCGTGCGGGCCGCGGCGCCGCACCAGCGGGCGCGGGGACGGTCGGGGCCTGGGCTCGTCGTACGAAGGGACGATCTGCGGCAGGCCACCCGGGAGGGACGCGAGGGCAACCTCGTGCTGTTCGTCGTGGACGCCTCCGGGTCGATGGCGGCCCGGCAGCGCATGAGCGCCGTCAAGGGCGCCGTCGTCTCGCTGCTCCTGGACGCCTACCAGCGGCGGGACAAGGTGGGGCTGGTGACCTTCCGGGGATCGGCCGCCGACCTCGCGCTGCCGCCGACCTCCTCGGTCGACGCGGCGGCCTCCCGTCTGGAGTCCCTGCCCACCGGCGGCCGGACGCCGCTGGCCGCCGGACTGCTCAGGGCGCACGACGTGCTGCGCGTGGAACGCCTGCGCGACCCCGCGCGGCGGGCGCTGGTCGTGGTGGTGACCGACGGCCGGGCCACCGGCGGCCCCGAGCCGGTCGCGCTGGCCGGGCGGGCGGCGCGGCTGTTCGCGGCCGAGGGGGTCGCCTCCGTGGTCGTCGACTGCGAGTCGGGGCCGGTGCGCCTCGGACTGGCCGGACAGCTCGCGGGTGAGCTGGGCGGCACGGCGGTGACGCTGGAGGAGTTGCGGGCGGACTCGATCGCGGGGCTGGTCAGGGATGTTCAGGGCGACAGGAGGGCCGCGTAATGCCGCAGGGACAGCCGAGTGTGGTGCCGGACGACGGACTGACGACCCGTCAGCGACGGAACCGTCCGCTGGTCGTCGTGCACACCGGGGTCGGCAAGGGGAAGTCGACCGCCGCCTTCGGGCTCGCGCTGCGGGCCTGGAACCAGGGCTGGCCGATCGGGGTGTTCCAGTTCGTCAAGTCGGCCAAGTGGAAGGTCGGTGAGGAGCGGGCGCTGCGCGTGCTCGGCGACTCCGGGGAGGGCGGCTCGGTCGCCTGGCACAAGATGGGCGAGGGCTGGTCGTGGGTGCAGCGCGACCTCCAGGGTGACAACTCGACCAACGAGGACAAGGCCCGCGAGGGCTGGGAGCAGGTCAAGCGTGACCTGGCCGCCGAGACGTACCGGCTGTACGTGCTGGACGAGTTCGCGTACCCGATGCACTGGGGCTGGATCGACACCGACGAGGTCGTCGCGGTGCTGCGCGACCGGCCCGGCACCCAGCACGTCGTGATCACCGGGCGGAACGCGCCCGGTGGACTCCTCGACGCCGCCGACCTGGTGACGGACATGTCCAAGGTCAAGCACCCCATGGACACCGGCCAGAAGGGCCAGAGAGGCATCGAGTGGTGACCTCCTGCTCCGTGCCCCGGCTGGTCGTCGCCGCGCCCTCCTCGGGCAGCGGCAAGACCACCGTCGCCACCGGCCTGATGGCCGCGTTCACCGCGCGGGGACTCACGGTGTCCCCGCACAAGGTCGGACCGGACTACATCGACCCCGGCTACCACGCGCTCGCCGCCGGGCGGGTGGGGCGCAACCTCGACGCGTACCTGTGCGGGCCGGAGCTGGTCGCGCCGCTGTTCGCGCACGGGGCACGCGGCTGCGACCTCGCCGTCGTCGAGGGCGTCATGGGGCTGTACGACGGGGCCGCGGGTGAGGGCGAGCTGGCGTCCACCGCGCAGGTGGCGAAGCTGCTGCGGGCGCCGGTGGTGCTCGTCGTGGACGCGTCCTCGCAGTCCCGGTCGGTCGCCGCGCTCGTCCACGGGTTCGCGTCCTGGGACCCCGAGGTGCGGATCGGGGGCGTGATCCTCAACAAGGTCGCCTCCGACCGGCACGAGGAGTTGCTGCGGGAGGCGCTCGACTCGGCGGGGGTACCGGTGCTCGGTGTGCTGCGGCGCGTTCCGCAGGCCGATGTGCCGTCGCGGCACCTGGGGCTGGTGCCGGTCGCCGAGCGGCGGGCCGACGCCGTGTCCGCGGTCGCCGCGATGGCCGCGCAGGTCTCCGACGGGTGCGATCTCGACGCGTTGGCGGCGCTGGCTGCCAGTGCCGGGGCGTTGCCCTGTTCGGCTTGGGACGCGGCTGAGGTTGTGGCTTCCCCGTCCCCGCCGTCCCTTCCCTTCCCTTCGCCGGGGGCTGCCGCCCCCGGACCCCCGCTTCGGCCCGAAGGGCCTCGTCCTCAATCGCCGGACGGGCTGACAACCGTTGCCGTGGCCGGTGGGCCCGCCTTCACGTTCTCCTACGCCGAGCATGCCGAGTTGCTGGCCGCCGCCGGGGCCGAAGTCGTCGCGTTCGATCCTTTGCGGGACGAGCGGCTGCCCGACGGGACGGCCGGGTTGGTGATCGGCGGCGGGTTCCCCGAGGTGTACGCGGCCGAGCTGTCGGCCAACGAGCCGCTGCGGAAGGCGGTCACCGCTCTCGTCGAGGCCGGCGCGCCCGTCGCCGCCGAGTGTGCCGGGCTGCTGTACCTGTGCCGGGAACTCGACGGACAGCCCATGTGCGGGGTGCTCGACGCCGGCGCGCGGATGAGCGGGCGCCTCACGCTCGGGTACCGGGACGCGGTCGCCGTGAGCGACAGTGTGCTCGCCGTCGCCGGGACGCGGATGCGCGGGCACGAGTTCCACCGCACGGTCGTGGAGCCCGGCGCCGGACCGGCTCCCGCGTGGGGGGTGCGCGGCCCGAACCGGCGCGTCGAAGGCTTCGTACAAAACGGTGTGCACGCGAGTTATCTGCACACGCACTGGGCCGGTGAGCCCGGTGTCGCCCGTCGGTTCGTGGAGAGGTGCCGGACGTCATGAGCAGCACACTGATCGGAGTCGGGGTCGGACCCGGTGACCCCGAGCTGGTGACCGTCAAGGGCGTCAACGCCCTGCGCGCCGCCGAGGTGGTCGTCGTCCCCGTGATGGCCGCGGCCGACGGGAGCGACGGCGGGGAGCCCGGGCGGGCCGAGGCGACCGTGCTGCACTACGTGCCCGCGGAGAAGATCGTCCGGATCGTGTTCGCGCTCAACGAGCGCAGCGACCGGGCGCGTCGGGAGGCCGCGTGGGACGCCGGCGGGCGGCACGTCGCGCGGCTGCTCGGGGAGCGCGGATCCGTCGCCTTCGCGACGATCGGCGACCCCAACGTCTACTCGACCTTCACGTATCTCGCGCAGACCGTCTCCGCCCTGGTGCCGGGGACCGTCGTGGAGACGGTGCCCGGGATCACCGCCATGCAGGATCTCGCGGCCCGCTCGGGAGCCGTCCTCACCGAGGGCACCGAGCCGCTCACGCTGGTGCCGGTGACGGCGGGCTCGGCGGTGCTGAAGGACGCGCTGAGCGGGCTCGGGACCGTCGTGGCCTACAAGTTCGGGCGGCAGGCGCGGGAGGTGGCCGAGGCGCTGCGGGAGACCGGGCGGATCGACGACGCCGTGTGGGGGTCGGCGCTCGGGCTGCCGGAGGAGTCCATCCGGCCGGCCGCCGACCTCGACGGGACCGGCCTGCCGTACCTCTCGACGCTCATCGCGCCGGCCCGGCGCGGCGGCGGACGCGGCGGCAAGCTGTGACCGCCCGCCGCTCATCCGGCCAGGCCCACGACCAGCCAGATGAAGCCGACGCCCGCGACCGTGCACAGCACGGTGGAGCGGGCCGGGTGGTCGTGGTGGGCCTCGGGCAGGATCTCGGCGGCGGCCAGATAGAGCAGCGCGCCGCCGAACAGGCCGAGGTAGCCGCCGAGCAGCGGTTCCGGGATGGTCAGGAACAGGGTGGAGGCGGCACCCACCACGGGGGCCACGGCGTCGGCGACCAGCATGGCGACGGCCTTGCGGCGGGCGTTGCCGTACAGGCTCGTGATCGTGTACGTGTTGAAGCCGTCGGCGAAGTCGTGGGCGACGACGGCCAGCGCGACCGCCGTGCCCATGCCGCCGCCGACCTGGAACGCGGCGCCGATCGCCACACCGTCCATGGCGCTGTGGCCGACCATCGCGGCCGCCGCCGTGAGGCCCACCTCCGGCACCCTGCCGTCGGCGGACCGGCCGGCCGGCCCGGTGGCGCGGCCGGCCTCCTCGGCGCCGTGCGCGACCTGCCGTACGGCCAGCAGACGTTCCACCAGATGGGCCAGCAGGAAGCCGCCGACGAACAGCAGCAGGGCCGCCGGTACGCCGAAGACCTCGGTGCCGGCCGCGCGCAGCGCCTCCGGCAGCAGGTCCAGGCCGACCACGCCCAGCATCAGGCCGCCGGCCAGGCCCAGGACCAGGTGACGGCGATCGGTCACCCGCTGTGCCGTCCAGCCGCCGGCCAGCGTCATCAGGAACGCGCCCAGCGCGACGAGGACCGCCATACGCCCTTGCTATCCGATCGGACCCCGTTCACGCACGTCCGGCGCCCGTTTCCGCACCACCCGTGACACCTCGCGCCGCCCCCGCGGATCACCGCGAGTCCCCGCAACACCCCGCAAGACCTTTGCTAGAGAGGACCGTTCCCATGGCCGATGCCCCCACCGGCAAGGTGACCTTCGTCGGTGCCGGCCCCGGCGCCGCCGACCTGCTGACGTTCCGTGCCGCGCGAGCCATCGCCGAGGCCGACGTGGTGATCTGGGCCGCCAGCCTGGTGCAGGCGGAGGTCCTCGACCACGCGCGCGAGGGCGCCGAGATCCTCGACTCGGCGACCATGTCGCTGGAGGACGTCGTCGCCGTGTACCTGCGCGCCCGCCAGGAGGGGCTGCGGGTGGCCCGGATCCACTCCGGCGACCCCGCGCTGTGGGGCGGCACGCAGGAGCAGCTCGACCGGTGCGCGGAGCTCGGCATCGAGACCGAGGTGGTGCCCGGGGTCTCCGCGTTCTCCGCCGTCGCCGCCCTCGCCCGGCGCGAGCTGACCATCCCGGAGGTCGCGCAGTCCGTGGTCCTCACCCGGCTCGGCGGCGGCAAGACACCGATGCCGCCCGGCGAGGAGGTCCGCGAGTTCGCCAAGCACGGCACGACGATGGCGGTGTTCCTGTCGGCCGCCCGCAGCGGACAGCTCGTGCGGGAGCTGCTGGAGGGCGGCTACCCCACGGACACCCCGGTCGTCGTCGCCTACCAGGCGACCTGGCCGGAGGAGCTGCTCGTGCGGTGCACGATCGGCACTCTGGAGGAGACGGTCAAGGAGCACAAGCTCTGGAAGCACACCCTCTTCCTGGTCGGCCCCGCCCTCGGGGCGCACGGCACGCGGTCGCACCTCTACCACCCCGGCCACTTCCACGGGTACCGCAAGGCCGATCCTGTGGCCCGCAAGGCCCTGCGCGCGCGGGGTGCGAGCACGTGATCACGGTCGTCGGCACCGGTACGGGGGCGTCGGACGCGCGGGAGGTGCCGGCCGGGACCCGGCTCGTGGTGGGCGGCCGGCGGCATCTGGAGGCCGCCCGGCTGCCCGAGGGCGCGGAGCGTGTCGTCCTCGGTGCGCTCGCCCCGGCGCTGGACGTCATCGAGCGGTTCCTCGACAAGCGGGAGCCGGTCGTCGTGCTGGCCTCCGGGGACCCGGGGTTCTTCGGCATCGTGCGGGTGCTGGCCGAGCGGTTCGGGGCGGAGCGGCTGGACGTACGGCCCGGGGTGTCCTCCGTCGCCGCCGCGTTCGCGCGGATCGGCCTGCCCTGGGACGACGCCGTGGTGGTCAGCGCCCACGGGCGGGACCTGCGGACGGCCGTCAACGTGTGCCGGGCCCGGCCGAAGGTGGCCGTCCTGACGGGTCCGGGAGCGGGGCCCGCCGAACTCGGCGCCGCGCTCGCCCCGTCGTCCGGCGGACGGGTCCTGGTCGTCGCCCGCGCGCTGGGTGATCCCGCGCACGAGCGTGTGGAGCGGGTGTCGCCGGCCACCGCGGCCGCCCGCGACTGGGGCACGGACGTGAACGTGGTGGTCTGCCTGGACGAGACGCGGGCCCTCGGCGGGGTCCGCACGGTCGCCGGCCCGCCACCCGGACCCACCCGATGGGCCCTGGACGAGGCCGAGTTCACCCACCGCGACTCGATGATCACCAAGTTCGAGGTGCGGGCGCTGGCGCTGGCCCGGCTCGGCCCCCGCACGGGCGACCTGGTCTGGGACGTCGGGTCCGGCTCCGGGTCGGTCGCCGTGGAGTGCGCGCGGCTCGGGGCCGCCGTCACCGCCGTCGAGAAGACCCGGGACGGCGTCGAGCGGATCCGGGCCAACGCGGCCGCGCACGGGGTGGACGTGCGGGCCGTGCACGGGGCGGCGCCCACGGTGCTGTCCGACCTCGACGATCCCGACGCCGTGTTCGTCGGCGGCGGGGGACGCGAACTGCCCGCGATCGTCACGGCCTGCGCGCGGCGGGCGCGCCGGACGGTCGTGGTCGCGCTCGCCGCGCTCGACCGGGTGCCGGCCGTGCGCGAGGCGCTGACGAACGCCGGACTCGCCTGCGACGGGGTGCTGTTGCAGTCGTCCCGGCTCGCGCCGCTGCCGGGTGACGTGACCCGGCTCGCGGCGACCAATCCCGTTTTCCTGCTGTGGGGCGTCAGACCCCGCGCGGGCACCGACAGCGAAGGAGTCGCTCAGTGATCGGCCTCATTTCCGCCACCGCGGCGGGGGCGGCTGCCCGGGACCGGCTGGCCACGGCGTGGCCGTCCCGGACCCGGGTGTACGACGGCCCCGTCGCGGACGCCGTACGGCGGGCGTTCGCCGAGTGTGAGCAGCTCGTGTGCTTCCTGGCCACCGGCGCCGTCGTCCGGCTCGTGGCGCCCCTGTTGGGCGACAAGGCGTCCGACCCGGGTGTGGTGTGCGTCGACGAGGGCGGCCGGTTCGCCGTGTCCCTGGTGGGCGGCCACGCGGGTGGCGCCAACGAACTCGCCTGCCAGGTCGGTGAGTTGCTGGGGGCGGAGCCCGTGGTGACGACGGCGACGGACGCGGTGGGGGTGCCGGGCCTGGACACGCTGGGCCTTCCCGTCGAGGGGGATGTCGCCGGGGTGTCCCGGGCCATGCTCGACGGGGAACCGGTGGCGCTGCGGGCGGAGTCGGCGTGGCCGCTGCCGCCGCTGCGCGTCTCGGACAGGGGCACGGGCGCGTACGCCATCCGCGTCACGGACCGTCTCGTGGAGCCCACCGCGCACGAGGTCGTGCTCCGGCCGCCCACCCTCGTCGTCGGTGTCGGCGCCTCGAAGGGGGCCCCGGCCGACGAGGTCCTCGCGCTGGTCGAGGGGGCGTTGCGGGAGGCGGGACTCTCCGCCCGCAGCGTGGCCCGGCTCGCGACCGTCGACGCCAAGGCGGAGGAGCCCGGCATCGTGGCCGCCGCCGCGCACCTCGGCGTGCCGCTCGTCACCCACTCCGCCGAGCGGCTGTCGGCGGTCGAGGTGCCGAACCCCTCCGCCGCGCCGCTGGCCGCGGTCGGCACGCCGTCCGTCGCGGAGGCCGCCGCGCTGGTGGGGGGCGGTGAACTCCTCGTGCCCAAGCGGAAGTCGGCCGCGACCCCGGCGACGGCGACCTGCGCGGTGGTACGACTGCCGATCCGCGGGCGGCTCGCGGTGGTCGGGCTCGGACCCGGCGCCCGGGACCTGCTGACGCCCCGCGCGAAGGCGGAACTGCGGCGCGCCTCGGTGCTCGTGGGCCTCGACCAGTACGTCGACCAGATCCGCGACCTGCTGCGGCCCGGCACCCGCGTCCTGGAGTCCGGGCTCGGCGCCGAGGAGGAACGGGCCCGGACGGCCGTGGCCGAGGCCCGGAAGGGGCAGGCCGTCGCGCTGATCGGCAGCGGGGACGCGGGCGTGTACGCCATGGCCTCCCCGGCGCTCGCCGAGGCGTCCGACGACATCGACGTGATCGGTGTGCCCGGGGTCACCGCCGCGCTCGCGGCCGCCGCGCTCCTCGGCGCGCCGCTGGGCCACGACCACGTGTCGATCAGCCTGTCCGACCTGCACACGCCGTGGGAGGTCATCGAACGGCGGGTGCGGGCGGCTGCCGAGGCGGACATCGTGGTGACGTTCTACAACCCGCGCAGCCGGGGCCGGGACTGGCAGTTGCCGAAGGCGCTGGCGATCCTCGCGGAGCACCGCGAGCCGACCACGCCGGTCGGCGTCGTACGCAACGCGTCGCGGCCGGACGAGTCGGCCCGGCTGACCACCCTGGCCGGCCTCGACCCGGCGACGGTCGACATGATGACGGTCGTGACCGTGGGCAACACGGCGACCCGGGACATCGCGGGGCGCATGGTGACCCCGCGCGGCTACCGCTGGCAGGAATCGCAGGAGGGCGCCCGGTGAAGCGTGTGGTCCACCCCATCGAGCAGGAGTCGTTCCGGCGGCTGCGCGCCCGCCTGGACACCTCGCACCTCCCGCCGCTGACCCGGGCCGTCGTGGAGCGGGTCGTGCACTCCGCGGCCGACCTCGACTACGCCGCCGACCTGGTCACCGACGAAGGGGTGCTGGAGAACGCGCACCGGGCGCTGCACGCGGGGGCGCCCGTCGTCGTGGACGTGGAGATGGTCGCCGCCGGTATCACCCGGCGCGAGACCGTCTGCCGGCTCAAGGACGCCAAGTCGGGCCCCGGGCTGACCCGTTCGGCGCACGCGGTCCGCCTCGCGTTCGAGGAGGTCGGTCCGGGCGCCCTGTGGGTGATCGGCTGCGCCCCCACCGCGCTGGAGGAGTTGCTCACCCTGGACGCCTCCCCCGCACTCGTCATCGGTCTGCCGGTCGGTTTCGTCGGCGCCACCGAGTCCAAGGCCGCGTTGCGGGCGAGCGGACTGCCCGCCGTGAGCAACGTGTCCGAGAAGGGCGGTTCGGCGGTCGCCGCCGCCGCGCTCAACGCCCTGCTGTACCACCCCGCTTCGCCCGCGAGGCGATCGCAGACCTCCGAGGAGACATCGTGACGACCCCGCCGCCCGCCCTGCTCATCGCCGGCCACGGCACCCGGGACGACGCCGGGGCCGAGGCGTTCCGCGCCTTCGTACGGGCGTTGGCCGACCGTCATCCCGAACTGCCCGTCGCGGGCGGCTTCATCGAGCTGTCCCCGCCGCCGCTCGGCGAGGCCGTCGCCGAGCTGGTCGAGCGGGGCGTACGGCGTTTCGCGGCCGTGCCGCTGATGCTGGTGTCCGCCGGGCACGCCAAGGGCGACATCCCGGCCGCGCTGTCCCGTGAGCGGGAGCGCCACCCCGGGATCTCCTACGCGTACGGCCGTCCGCTGGGTCCGCACCCCTCGCTGCTGTCCGTGCTGGAGCGGCGGCTGGACGAGGCGCTGGGCGACGGCGCCCGGACGCCGGCCGACCGGTCCGAGGTGACGGTGCTGCTGGTCGGGCGCGGTTCGACCGACCCGGACGCCAACGCCGAGGTGCACAAGGCGGCACGACTGCTGTGGGAGGGACGCGGGTACGCGGGAGTGGAGACGGCGTTCGTGTCGCTGGCCGCGCCGGACGTGCCGAGCGGCCTGGACCGCTGCCTGCGGCTGGGCGCGCGCCGGATCGTGGTCCTGCCGTACTTCCTGTTCACGGGCATCCTGCCGGAGCGGGTCCGGCGGCAGACCGGGGACTGGGCGGCCGCGCACCCGGAGGTCGAGGTGCGGTCCGCGGACGTGATCGGTCCGGAGCCGGAGCTGCTGGACCTGGTGATGGAGCGGTACGAGGAGGCGGTGCGGGGCGATGTGCGGATGAACTGCGACTCGTGCGTGTACCGCGTCGCGCTGCCCGGCTTCGAGGACAAGGTGGGCCTGGCGCAGCAGCCGCACTTCCACCCCGACGACGACGGCCACGGCCATCACCACGATCACGGCCACGCCCACTCCCATGCGCACTGAGGACACCGCCATGGACGGTCACGACCTGCGCCACCACGGGGACGCGGAGGTCCGCGACGACGGGTCGGCGCTGGTCGACCTCGCCGTCAACGTCCGCGCGGACACGCCCCCCGAGTGGCTGCGCTCGCGGGTCGCGGCCTCACTGACCGGCCTCGCCGCCTACCCGGACGGGCGGGCCGCGCGGGCCGCGGTGGCGGCCCGGCACGGGCTGCCGGTGGAGCGGGTGCTGCTGACGGCGGGCGCGGCGGAGGCGTTCGTGCTGCTGGCGCGGGCGCTGAAGGTGCGCCGGCCGGTGGTCGTGCACCCGCAGTTCACCGAGCCGGAGGCGGCGCTCAGGGACGCCGGGCACACCGTCGGCCGGGTGCTGCTGCGGGAGCGGGACGGCTTCCGACTCGACCCGGCGGCCGTCCCCGAGGACGCCGACCTGGTCGTGCTCGGCAACCCCACGAACCCGACGTCCGTCCTGCACCCGGCCGCCGTGATCGCGCGACTCGCCCGGCCCGGGCGGACGGTGGTGGTCGACGAGGCGTTCCTGGACGCGGTGCCCGGTGAGCGGGAGGCGCTGGCCGGGCGGACGGACGTGCCCGGCCTGGTGGTCCTGCGCAGTCTGACGAAGACCTGGGGGCTGGCCGGGCTGCGGATCGGGTACGTCCTGGCGGACCCGGAGACGATCGCCGTACTGGAGCGGGCGCAGCCGTTGTGGCCGGTGTCCACGCCGGCGCTCGCGGCGGCCGAGGCGTGCATGGGGCCGCGGGCGCTGGCGGAGGCGGCGCACGCGGCCCACCGGGCGGCGGCGGACCGGGCCCATCTCGTCGCGGGACTCGCCGAGTTCGCCCCGGACGGACTGCGGGTCGTGGAGCCCGCCGAGGGACCCTTCGTGCTGATCGCGCTGCCCGGCGCCGTGGCCGTGCGCCGCCATCTGCGGGATCTCGGCTTCGCGGTGCGGCGCGGGGACACCTTCCCGGGCCTGGGCAAGGACTGGCTGCGGCTGGCGGTACGGGACCGGTCCACCGTCAACTCCTTCCTCCAGGCGCTGGACCGGGCCGTGACGCTGGCGCAGCACTGATCCCGGGCACCGGCTCCGGGGTCCGGACGCCACGCCCCCGTCGACGCGTTCGCCCCGGTGACCGGCCGGGCGGATCGGCGGCGCCCGCACCTGAGTCGAGCCGCCGACCCACATCGGCGTCGCGCCGTGGGTCCGGGACGAGAACGGCTGCTGCCGACGTCCGCCGTCAGCTCCTGCGGCGCCGGGTCAGCGCCACCGCTCCCCCGCCCGCGACGAGCAGCGCGATCGCCCCGCCGGCCGTTCCCTTACGCCCGCACGCCCCGGGGCGCTCAGCTCACGATGTTCCCGGCGAGCACCACCCGGCGCGGCGCCGCGAGCACCCGTACGTCCGCGCGCGGGTCGCTCTCGTAGACCACCAGGTCCGCCGGCGCGCCCTCGTCCAGGCCGGGGCGGCCGAGCCAGGCGCGGGCGCCCCAGGTCGTCGCCGACAGCGCCTGCGCGGCCGGGATGCCCGCCGTGACCAGTTCCGCGACCTCGGCCGCGACCAGGCCGTGCGGCAGGGTGCCGCCCGCGTCGGTGCCGACGTAGACGGGGATGCCGGCGTCGTGGGCGGCGCGGACCGTGTCGTAGCGGCGCTCGTGCAGCCGCCGGATGTGGGCCGACCAGCGCGGGTAGCGGGCCTCGCCGCCCTCGGCGAGCTTCGGGAAGGTCGCGATGTTGACCAGGGTCGGGACGATGGCCACGCCCCGCTCCGCGAACAGGGGGATCAGCTCCTGCGTCAGACCGGTCGCGTGCTCCACGCAGTCGATGCCGGCCTCGACCAGGTCGCGCAGGGAGTCCTCGGCGAAGCAGTGCGCGGTGACCCGGGCGCCGAGCCGGTGCGCCTCGGTGATCGCCGCACGTGCGGCGTCCGCGGGCCAGCAGGCCGACAGGTCGCCGAGGTCGCGGTCGATCCAGTCGCCCACCAGCTTCACCCAGCCGTCGCCGCGCCGGGCTTCCCGGGCGACGTAGGCGACCAGGTCCTCCGGCTCGATCTCGTGCGCGTAGCCCCGGATGTAGCGGCGGGTGCGGGCGATGTGCCGGCCCGCTCGGATGATTTTGGGGAGGTCCTCGCGGGCGTCGGTCCAGCGGGTGTCGGAGGGGGAGCCCGCGTCGCGGATGAGCAGGGTGCCCGCCTCCCGGTCGGTCAGCGCCTGCTTCTCCGCCACGTCGTCGCCGACCGGCCCGTGCGCGCCGAGGCCCACGTGGCAGTGGGCGTCGACGAGGCCGGGCAGGGTCCAGCCCTCGACGGTCCGCACGTCGCGGGCGCCGGCGGGGCGGTCGTAGGAGATCCGGCCGCCGACGACCCACAGCTCGTCGCGGACGTCGTCCGGGCCGGCGAGGACCCGTCCCTTCACGTGCAGCACCGTCTGATCGCTCATGTACGGCACCTTAGTGAGGCCAGGTTCCGGCGCCGTGGTGAGGTCAGGTCCCGGCGCCGCCCACCTGGTCCGAGATCTCCTCCTCCACCTCGGCCATCGCCGGGTCGAGGAGGCGGGAGAGGAAGTGGCGGGTGCGTTCGTGCCGCGGGGCGCCGATCACCTGGCCGGGCGCGCCGTCCTCGACGATCACCCCGGCGTCCATGAACACGACCCGGTCGGCGACCTCACGGGCGAAGGACATCTCGTGCGTGACGACCATCATCGTCATGCCCTCGTGCGCGAGCCTGCGCATCACCGCGAGGACGTCGCCGACCAGTTCGGGGTCGAGCGCGGAGGTCGGCTCGTCGAACAGCATCACCTCGGGGCCCATCGCCAGCGCGCGGGCGATGGCGACCCGCTGCTGCTGGCCGCCGGAGAGGGAGGCGGGGTAGGCGTCCGCCTTCTCCGACAGGCCCACCCGCTCCAGGTTCTCGGCGGCCACCTTCGCCGCCTCCGCCTTGCCGCGCCTCAGCACCCGGCGCTGGGGCAGGGTGAGGTTCTCAGTGACCGACAGGTGCGGGAAGAGGTTGAACTGCTGGAAGACCATGCCGATCCGGCGGCGTACGGCGTCGATGTCGACGTCCGGGTCGGTGAGTTCGGTGCCGCCGACGAAGACCTGGCCCTTCGTGGGTTGCTCCAGGAGGTTCACACAGCGCAGCAGCGTCGACTTGCCTGAACCGGACGGGCCGATGACGCAGACGACCTCGCCCTGGCCGATCTCCAGGTCGATGCCGCGCAGCACCTCGTTGTCGCCGAACGACTTGTGCAGGCCGCGCACGTTGATCTCTGCGGTACCGCTCACTTGGTGGCCTCCTGGGCCTTGGCCTCCATGCGGCGCACGACGAAGCCGAGCGGGATCGTGACCAGCAGGTAGCACAGGCCCGCGACCAGGATCGGCGTGGAGTTGGCGGTCGTACTGGCCAGGTCGCGGCCGTACTTGGACAGTTCGCGCTCCTCCAGGGTGACGCCGAGGAACAGCACCAGCGAGGAGTCCTTGAAGAGCAGCACGAGTTCGTTGGTGAGCGGCGGGAGGATGATCCGGAACGCCTGCGGGACGATGATGGAGATCATCGCCCGCGCGGGTGTGAAGCCCAGGGAACGGGCGGCCTCCAGCTGCCCCTTGGGCACGGCCTGGATGCCCGCGCGGATCGTCTCGGCCATGTAGGCGGCCGCCACCAGTCCGAGCGCGAGGGCGACCTTGCCGTAGGTGCCGCCGACGATCTCGGTGCCCGGGAAGGCCAGCGGCACGGCCACCCCGATGAAGATGAAGATCAGCAGGGCGGGCAGGCCCCGGAAGATCTCGATGTAGATTCCGGCGAGCCAGCGGTAGGGCCCCACGGACGACAGCCGCATCAGCGCGACGACCATGCCGAGGGCCAGGCCGACGACGAAGCCGGACAGGGTGTAGAGGACGGTGTTCTTCAGCGCCAGGGTGATGACGTCCGGGAACATCTGCTTCGCGATGCTCCACTGGGCGAACTGGTTCTTCAGCCGCCCCCAGTCCGCCGAGACCGCGAAGGCGATCACGGCGGCGACGAAGACCACGTACTGGGCGCCGCGCGACAGGCTGCGCCTCTGCCGCCGGCTCAGTCCCTGCTTCTTCGGCTGGATCCGTGTGTCCGTGTCGGCCATGGGTCAGGAGGCCGAGGGGGAGGCGGCGGAGGCGTCGTAGGGGCCGATCCACTTCTCGTAGAGCTTCTTGTACGTGCCGTCGGCCTTGGCGTCGGAGATCGCCTTGTTGACGGCCGCGAGCAGCTTGGTGTTGCCCTTCTTCACCGTGAAGCCGTACTGCTCACCGGTGTTGAGGTTGTCCACGACCTTGAAGGCGTCGGCGTTGGCCTTGTTCTTCAGCCAGCCCTGGACGACCGGGTAGTCGATGACGACGGCCTTGACCTGGCCGGCGCGCAGTCCGTTGAGGACGGCGTCGGAGGACTCGAAGGAGACCGGGTCGAAGCCCTTCTTCTGGACGTACTCCTCGCCGGTGGTCTGCGCCTGGGCGCCGAGCTTGGCGTTCTTGGCCTTGGCGTCGGCGAGGGAGGTGATCCCGCTCTTCTTGTCCACCAGGACGGCCTGGGTGGCGTCGAAGTACGGGTCGGAGAAGTCGACGTTCTTCTTGCGCTCCGCGGTGATGGTCATGCCGGCCGCGGCCAGGTCGCACTGGCCGGAGTTGAGGAAGGCACCGGTCTTGAAGTTCTCGAACGGTGTGTCGATGATGTCCTGCTTCACGCCCAGATCCTTGGCGACCAGGTCGATCAAGGAGACGTCGAAGCCCTGGTACTTGCCGTCGATCTCCGACTGGAAGGGCGGATAGGGCAGGTGGGTGCAGGTGGTGAGCTTGCCGGCCTTGACGAGCTCGACCCCGCCGGCGGCGGTCTTCGAGCCGCTGCCGCCGTCGCCGCTGGAGGTGCAGCCGGAGGCGGTGACAGCCACGAGCGCCAGTGCGGCCGTCGCGGTGGTGGCGGCCAGGACGCGGGACGGGCGCCCGGGGAGCGTCTTCACGGGTGAGCCTCCTGTGTGGGAACTGAGGGTTCCGATTATAAGGAGAAGTTTGAGTCCCTCAAATCAAACCCTTGGCTTCGAGGCCGTCCGGCCTAGGAAGTCGCCGGTCAGAAGGCACCCGAGAGCCTCCGGCTACCCTCATCCGCAGTCGACAACCGCGAGCGAAGAGAGCACCGCAGTGACCCACCCCCTCCTCGACCTGCCCCCGCTGAGCGCCGCGCGCTTCGCCTCGATCGAGGACCGCGTGGCCCGGCTGCTGGGCACCGGACAGGACGTCGTGATCACCCAGGGCGAGGCGCTGCTCCCGCTGGAGGGCGCCATCCGCTCCACGGCCGGGCCGGGCACCACGGCGCTGAACGTCGTCACCGGCCCCTACGGGCAGACCTTCGGCAACTGGCTGCGGGACTGCGGCGCCCGGGTGATCGACCTCGCGGTGCCCTTCCACACGGCGGTCACCGCCGAGCAGATCCAGGAGGCCCTCACCCGGCACCCGGAGATCGACTTCGTGTCGCTGGTCCACGCGGAGGCGGCGACCGGCAACACCAATCCGGTCGCGGAGATCGGCGAGGTGGTGCGGCGGCACGGCGCGCTGTTCTACCTGGACGCCGTGGCCTCCGTCGCGGCCGAGCCGGTGCTGCCGGACGCCTGGGGCGTCGACCTGTGCGTGATCGGGGCGCAGAAGGCGATGGGCGGCCCGGCCGGGGTGTCGGCGGTGTCGGTGAGCGGGCGGGCGTGGGCGCGGATGGCGGCGAACCCGGGTGCGCCGCGCCGGTCGTACCTCTCGCTGCTGGACTGGAAGGAGCGGTGGACCGACGCCGGCCGCACGGTGCTGCCGCACGCGCCGGCCCAGCTGGAGATGCTGGCGCTGGAGGCGTGCCTGGAGCGGATCGAGGCGGCGGGCCTGCCCGTGGTGATGGAGCGGCACGCGGCGGCCGCGGCGGCGGCCCGGGCGGGCGCTCGGGCGCTGGGCGGGGGGCTGGAGCCCTATGTGCACCGGGCCGCGGCGGCGGCGCCGGTCGCCACGACCCTCCGGGCGCCCTCGGGCGTGGACGCCTCGGAGCTGGTGGCGCGGGCCCTGCGGGCCGATCCGGGTCTGCCGCTGGCCGCGGGCGGGGGCGCCCTGGCCTCCGAGATGATCCGGGTCAACCACTACGGCGCCGACGCGTCACCGGAGGCGGTACGGCGCTGTCTGGCGGCGCTCGGTGCCGCGCTCGCCGAGGAGGGACCGGCCGTGGACGTGGACGCGGCGCTGCGGGCCGCAGCCGCGGTCGCGGCCGCCCGGCGCTGACGGGCGAAAGTACCCGCTTCGATCTCCCTGCGCGGACATGAAAGCCGGGAAAGAAATTACCGGACAACGCTGGGTCAATTCCGGCGTAATTCCGGAACGGATTTCGAATCGGCTTCCCGGGTTCTCCTGCCCACTGCTCTCCGCCCTAAACGCAAAGATTCTGCGAACGAAAACAGTGGTGATTCGGTCGGATCCCATGAAGACGGCCCGGCTGTGACACGTTGCACAGGTCGCCCGAATTGCACCTTATGGGCGGGACGAAACGCCACATCACTCCGCACGCGCTCACGTGATAACACATGCATGGCCGGAGGGTAACCCCATCCGGCCATGCATTTTTCTATTCCCGTAGGTAAATTCAATCCGCATGACTGCCACGCAAGCAAACCTGCACATCGACCGCCCGACGGTGGCCGACGGAGCCGCACTGTGGCGGATAGCAAGGGATTCGAAGACCCTCGACCTGAACTCGTCGTACAGCTATCTGCTGTGGTGCCGTGACTTCGCCGCCACCTCGGCCGTGGCCCGCGACGAGCACGGCGAGCCGGTCGGCTTCGTCACCGGGTACGTACGGCCTGAGCGCCCGTGGACCCTGCTCGTGTGGCAGGTCGCGGTGGACCCGGCCCACCGCGGTCGCGGACTCGCCGCCGCGCTGCTCGACGGGCTGGCCGCCCGCGCCGTCGTCGAGTCCGGGATCACCACCCTCGAGACCACGATCGCGCCCGGCAACACCGCCTCCGAGCGCCTGTTCGCCTCGTTCGCCGAACGCCACGGCGCCCAGGTCGAGCGGGAGGTGCTGTTCGGCGCGGACGCCTTCCCCGACGGGCCGCACGACCCCGAGGTGCTGCACCGCATCGGGCCCCTTCCCCTCACTCCCTCTGCCTGACCCCCTCCCTCTGCCCAACCCCCACGCAACGAGGAGCAATTCGTCGTGACCATCACCCAGCCCGACCTGAGCGTCTTCGAGACCCTGGAGTCCGAGGTGCGCAGCTACTGCCGCGGCTGGCCCACCGTCTTCGACCGCGCGCAGGGCAGCCGCATGTACGACGAGGACGGCCACGCGTACCTGGACTTCTTCGCGGGGGCCGGTTCGCTCAACTACGGCCACAACAACCCCGTACTGAAACGGGCGTTGATCGACTACCTGGAGCGGGACGGCGTCACGCACGGGCTCGACATGTCGACCACCGCCAAGCGCGCGTTCCTGGAGTCCTTCCAGGACCTGGTGCTGCGTCCGCGCGACCTGCCGTACAAGGTCATGTTCCCCGGCCCCACCGGTACCAACGCCGTGGAGGCGGCGCTGAAGCTGGCGCGGAAGGTGAAGGGGCGCGAGGCGATCGTGTCGTTCACCAACGCCTTCCACGGCATGTCGCTGGGCTCCCTCGCGGTGACCGGCAACGCGTTCAAGCGGGCCGGCGCCGGCATCCCGCTCGTGCACGGCACCCCGATGCCCTTCGACAACTACTTCGAGGGGCAGGTCCCGGACTTCCTCTGGTTCGAGCGCCTGCTGGAGGACCAGGGCTCCGGCCTCAACAAGCCCGCCGCCGTGATCGTGGAGACCGTGCAGGGCGAGGGCGGCATCAACGCCGCCCGCCCGGAGTGGCTGCGCGCCCTCGCCGGACTGTGCGAGCGCCAGGACATGCTGCTGATCGTCGACGACATCCAGATGGGCTGCGGGCGCACCGGGGCGTTCTTCTCCTTCGAGGAGGCCGGCATCGTGCCCGACATCGTCACCGTGTCGAAGTCGATCAGCGGATACGGGCTGCCCATGTCGCTGTGCCTGTTCAAGCCGGAGCTGGACGTCTGGGAGCCGGGCGAGCACAACGGCACCTTCCGCGGCAACAACCCCGCGTTCGTCACGGCCACCGCCGCGCTGGAGACGTACTGGGCGGACGGGGCCGCGATGGAGAAGCAGACCCGGACCCGCGGGGAGCAGGTCGAGCAGGCCCTCATCTCCATCACCGAGGAGAACCTCGCCGACGTCCGGGAGTACCGGGGACGCGGGCTCGTGTGGGGCCTGGAGTTCCACGACAAGGCGCGCGCCGGGCGGGTGGCGCAGCGCGCCTTCGAACTCGGCCTGCTCATCGAGACCTCGGGCCCGGAGAGCGAGGTCGTCAAGCTGCTCCCGGCGCTCACCATCACGCCGGCCGAGCTGGACGAGGGCCTCAGCGTCCTCGCCCGCGCCGTGCGCGAGACCGTCTGAGTCGCCGCGGCGGCCCGGGACCGTCCGCCGACGGGCGGCCCCCGGGCACCACCGACGCACCCACCACCTGTCCGAGGAGGCATCGCACCACCGTGATCGTTCGTTCGTTCAAGGAGATCGAAGGCACCGACCGCCACGTCAGGGCCGAGTCCGGCACCTGGGAGAGCAAACGCATCGTCCTCGCCCGGGAGCGGGTCGGCTTCTCGGTGCACGAGACGATCCTGTACGCCGGCACGGAGACCTCCATGTGGTACGCCAACCACGTCGAGGCCGTCGTCTGCGTCGAGGGCGAGGCCGAGCTCACCGACGACGAGACCGGGCGGAAGTACGCCATCACGCCGGGGACCATGTACCTCCTCGACGGGCACGAGCGGCACACCATGCGGATCAAGGAGGACTTCCGCTGCATCTGTGTGTTCAACCCGCCCGTGACCGGACGCGAGGACCACGACGCGAACGGCGTCTACCCGCTGCTCACCGAACCCGAGGAGGTGTGACGTCACCATGACCACCACCACCGTCACCGATCTCTACCCCAGCCGCGGCGCCACCGAGGTGGCCGTCCCCCGCCAGGACCCGGTCGTGTGGGGCTCCCCCGCCACCCCGGGCCCGTTCCCGGCCGGTGACCTCGAGGCGTTCGAGCGGGACGGTTTCCTCACCGTCGACCAGCTCCTGCCCGACGACGAGGTCGCGGTGTACCGGCGCGAGCTGGAGCGGCTCGTCACGGACCCGGCGGTCCGCGCCGACGAGCGGTCGATCGTCGAGCCGCGGTCCGAGGAGATCCGTTCCGTCTTCGAGGTGCACCGCATCAGCGAGGTGTTCGCCTCCCTCGTGCGGGACGAGCGGGTCGTCGGGCGGGCCCGGCAGATCCTCGGCTCGGACGTGTACGTGCACCAGTCGCGGATCAATGTCAAGCCCGGTTTCGGGGCCGGCGGCTTCTACTGGCACTCGGACTTCGAGACCTGGCACGCCGAGGACGGCCTGCCCCGCATGCGGACCGTGTCCGTCTCGATCGCGCTGACCGAGAACCTCGCGACCAACGGCGGGCTCATGATCATGCCGGGGTCGCACCGCACGTTCCTCGGCTGCGCCGGAGCCACCCCGAAGGACAACTACAAGCAGTCGCTGCAGATGCAGGACGCGGGCACGCCGTCCGACGAGGCGCTGACCGCGCTGGCCGGCGAGCACGGCATCAAGCTCTTCACGGGGCGGGCCGGTTCGGCGACCTGGTTCGACTGCAACTGCATGCACGGTTCCGGCGACAACATCACGCCGTTCCCGCGCAGCAACGTGTTCATCGTGTTCAACAGCGTGGACAACCGGGCCGTCGAGCCGTTCGCGGCGCCCGTGCGGCGCCCCGAGTACATCGGCGCGCGGGACTTCACCCCCGTACGGTGAGCAGGGCCTCCAGCAGCCGGTCCACGTCCGCGGGCGTGTTGTAGAGGTGGAAGGCCGCCCGGAGGTTGCCCGCCCGGTCGGAGACCTCCACGCCCGCCCGGCTCAACTCGCCCTGCCGGCCGCCGAGTCCGGGGACGGAGACGACGGCCGAGCCGGGGGCGGCCACCGGTTCGTGGCCGAGGCCCCGCAGGCCGGTGCGGAACCGGTCGGCCAGGGCCAGGTCGTGCGCGCGTACGGCGTCCACGCCGATCTCCTCCAGCAGGGCGAGGGAGTGGCGGGCGCCGGCGTACGAGAACAGGGCGGGGCTCTCGTCGAACCGCCGCGCGGAGTGGGCGAGTTCCTCGACGGGGCCGTAGCAGGCGTCCCACGGGCGCTCCCCCGCGACCCAGCCGGCGAACAGCGGGGTGAGCCCGCCCAGGTCCTCGGGGACGACGAGGAAGGTCACGCCCCGGGGGCACAGCAGCCACTTGAAGCCGACCGACATGACGTAGTCGTAGGCGCCGGCGTCGAGGTCCAGCCAGCCCGCGGCCTGTGAGGCGTCCACGCAGGTACGCGCCCCGTGCCGCCGGGCGGCCGCGCCGATCGCGGGCAGGTCGGCGATCCTGCCGTCGGCGGACTGGGCCGCGCTGACCGCGACGAGCGCCGTACCGGGCCGTACCGACTCGGCGACCCGCTCCAGGGGCACGGCGCGCACCTTGAGATCGCCGCGCACGTGGAAGGGGTTGACCAGGGAGCTGAAGTCGTCCTCGGCGGTGAGGACCTCGGCGCCCTCGGGCAGCGAGGCGGCGATCAGACCGCTGTACACGGCGACCGAGGCGCCCGCCGCCACACGGTGGGCGGGCACCCCGGTCAGCCGGCCGAAGGCGGCGCGAGCGGCCTCGACGTCGGCGAACATGTCCGTCGGCCGCCCCGCGGCCACCGCTTCCACGGCGGTCCGCATGGCCTCGACGGTACGGGCCGGCAGCAGACCGGTGCTCGCGGTGTTCAGGTAGGTGTTCTTCGCGGCGAACTCGGTACGGACGAGGGTCTCGAAGGTCTCCATACGACCACTGTCGCGCCGACCGGACCCCTCGTCCATTGCGGAGTTCTGGACGGTATCGCCAAGGATCGCTTATGGATGGCCGCCGACCTGCGGTGATCCCCCAGAGGGCCCGTATGGCTCTAGTTCTGGGGTACGGCGCAGCCGTCGGGGCCGCACGCCTCGGCGGCCGCGGCGTCGTCCGCGAGCAGCTTCAGTTGCGGGCGGTCGCCCCACGCCTGGGTGAGCGCCTGGGTGAAGACCTCCGCGGGCTGGGCGCCGGAGACGCCGAACTTGCGGTCCAGGACGAAGAACGGCACGCCGCTCGCCCCGAGTTCGGCGGCCTCGCGCTCGTCGGTGCGGACCTCCTCGGCGTAGGCGTCCGGATCGGCGAGCACCGCGCGCACGGCCTCCGCGTCGAGACCGGCCTCGACGGCCAGGTCCGTGAGGCGCTCGGCGCCCTCGGAGAAGACGGAGCGTTCCTCGGCGAAGTTCGCCCGGTAGAGGATCTGGATCAGCTCGTCCTGACGGCCCTGCTCCTTGGCGAAGTGCAGCAGGCGGTGCATGTCGAACGTGTTGCCGTGGTCGCGGCCGCTGGTGCGGTAGTCCAGGCCCTCGGCGGCGGCCTGCGCCCCGAGGTTCTCCTCGCCGGCCCTGGCCTGCGCCTCGCTCATGCCGTACTTGCGGGTGAGCATGGTGATCACCGGCTGGACGTCGCTCCTGTCGCGGCCGGGGTCCAGCTCGAAGGAGCGGTGCACCACCTCGACGCCGTCGCGGTGCGGGAAGGCCTCCAGCGCCTTCTCGAAGCGGGCCTTGCCCACGTAGCACCAGGGGCAGGCAATGTCGCTCCAGATCTCGACGCGCATGTGTTCGGCTCTCCAGGTCGTCCGGGTACGGAGGCTCCCTCCGCCAGATGCGTGAACGTTCAAGGGAACGGGTTCATTCCCGGCCGCCGACGGTGCGGCGCAGGGACAGGTGGTGGTCGTCGGCAGTGAGCGGGTGCGCGGGGTCGGGGAGCCAGCCGTGCCGGGCGTAGAAGGACCGTGCCCGCCCGTTCTCCACGTGGACGTCGAGCACGGCACACCGTGTGCCGTCCGCCGTCCACTGCTCGACGCAGGCCGCGTGCAGGGCCGTCCCCACTCCGGTGCGCCAGTGGCCGGGATCGACGTGGAACTGGAACAGCCTGACCGTGTCGGCGGGGGCGTCGGCCGGGCGCCGGAACGAGGCGATGCCCACCAGGCGGGCATCGCGCACCGCGCACAGCACCTGGCCGTCGGGGCGTTCGACCGCCTCGCGCCAGCGGGCGGGCCAGTCGGTGCCGTCGTCGGGCAGGCCGTCGGGGTAGTACGTCGACCGGGCCCGCCGGTGCAGCTCGGCGACCGTCGCCGCCTCCACCGGCAGGGCGGTTCTGATCACCAGGGAGTCGACGGTCCGATGCGCTCTGATCACGCAGCCGAGGACGTGAGCGGGACCGGCCGCGGTTCCCGGGGCCGGCCCGTCAGCTGCCGTCGCGCAGGTCCTTGGGCCAGTCCGGCCGGAACTCGATGTGGTCGTAGGTCACCACACACCCGCTCCCCATCGGCGACTGGGTCATGAAGCCGACCAGGGCGTCGCCGGTCTCCTGCTCACTGCCCAGCGTGAACAGGCGGACGAAGATCCACTGTTCCCCGTCGCGGGAGGCGTGGAAGGCGAAGGCCCGGCCGGTGCGGCTGATCCGGAGCCAGACGGAACTGCCGTCCACGGTGAAGGAGTTGGCGTCGTCGGAGTGTCCGCGGGTGACCACCGTGCAGACGGTGGGCACCTCCGGGGAGTACTCCAGGCACAGCTTGGCCCAGGCCCGTTCGCCGACGTGGACGTAGAGCACCCCGGCGTCGAAGGCCGCGGCGAACCCGACCGTGACCCGGGCGATCAGCTGGAAGTCGCCCTCGGGGGCACCGAGCAGCCGCGGCGCGTCGGCGGCGGGGTCGAGCCCCTCGCCGGTGGGCGGCACGAACCGGTCCTGCCGCGGACCGGCCCACCCGGTGAGCACACCGTCCTCGTGCGACCAGTTGCCGCCGGGCCCGTACGTACGGAGCGGAAAGGGCAGTTCGGGAAGTTCGACGTCCATCCACGCAGTCTCTCAGGTCGAGTTCACCCACCCAGGGGCGCGGGGAACCGCGCGCGGCAAGCCCCGACGGACCGGCACCCGCACCCCTGTGGCACTCCTACGGCACCCGGCGGAGCGCTACCGCTCCAGGCGCCCGTCGAACCGCCGCGGCAGCCCCAGCGGGTTGTCGTCGCGCAGCTCGGGGGGCAGCAGCGCCTCGGGCGCGTTCTGGTACGCCACCGGCCGCAGCCACCGCTCGATGGCCGTGCCGCCGACGGACGTCGAGGTGGAGGTCGTCGCCGGGTACGGTCCGCCGTGGTGCTGGGCTGCCGCCACCGCGACCCCGGTCGGCCAGCCGTTGACCAGGACCCGGCCCGCCAGCGGGGTGAGTTCCGCGAGGATCTCCGCGCCCCGGCCCTGGCCCGCCGCCTCCTCCTCGGACAGCTGGACGGTCGCGGTGAGGTTGCCCGGCAGCCGCGAGAGCACCTCGCGGACCTCCGCGTCGTCCTCGTAGCGCGCCACCACGGTGACCGGCCCGAAGCACTCCTCCAGGAGCAGGTCGTAGGACCCGGCGCTGGTCAGCTTCTGCGCCGCGACGGTGAGGAAGCCGGGGCTCACGGTGTGCTCGCCGCCGGCGCCCGGGGTCACCGGGGTCTCCACCTCGGGCAGTTCGGCCCGCTCGGCGACACCGGCGATGAAGTTGTCCCGCATGCGGTGGTCGAGCAGGACCCCGGAGTCGGTGTCGCTGACGGCGTCCGTGAGGGACTTGACCAGCCGGTCGCCCGCCGCGCCCGCCGGCGCCAGCACGAGGCCGGGCTTCACGCAGAACTGCCCGACCCCCAGCGTCATGGACCCGGCCAGACCCGCGCCGATCGCCTCGGCCCGCTCGGCGGCCGCCGCCTCGGTGACCACGACGGGGTTCAGCGACCCCAGTTCGCCGTGGAACGGGATCGGCACCGGCCGCGCGGCCGCGGCGTCGAACAGGGCCCGGCCGCCGCGGATGGAGCCGGTGAAGCCGGCGGCGGAGACCAGCGGGTGCCGGACGAGTTCGAGGCCCGCCTCGAAACCGTGCACCAGACCGACGACGCCCTCGGGGATGCCGTGTTCGACGGCGGCCCGGCGCAGCACGGAGGCGACCAGCTCGGACAGTCCGGGGTGGTCGGGGTGGGCCTTGACGACGACGGGATTGCCGGCGCCGAGCGCGCTCGCGGTGTCGCCGCCGGCGACCGAGAAGGCGAAGGGGAAGTTGGAGGCCGAATAGACGGCGACGACGCCCAGGGGCACCTTGTAGCGGCGCAGGTCGGGGATCGGCGGGGTCGCGGTGTCGTCGGGGTGGTTGATGACGACGTCGAGGAAGGCGCCCTCGTCGACGATGTCCGCGAAGGCCCGCAGCTGGAAGCAGGTACGGGCGAGCTCGCCGGTCAGCCGGACGGGGCCGAGCGCGGTCTCGGCGTCGGCCGCCTCCACGAGGTGGTCCCTGGCGCCTTCGAGCAGGTCGGCGGCGGTGCGCAGGAAGGCCGAGCGGACCGTGCGGTCGACGAGTGCGCCGCGTGCCTCGTGGGCGGCGCGGACGGTGGTGTCCACCTCCTCGGCCGTGGCTTCGACCGCGACCTGTTCCCGCTGCTTCCCGGTTCGGGGGTCGACACTCCAGACTGGTGCTGCTGCCACCGGGGGTCCCTCCACACTTGTTTGCCTGTTTGCCGCTGTATTGCCGCAGTACTGGGTCATCCACCAGGGTCGTTCGATATACTGAACGCTGTCTCTGATGCTGAACTACGCTTCGGAGACTATTTCCCGTCGAACGAAGGGGTCAAGGGCGATGTCGGCTGGCGAGACGGGGGGCGGGGCGCAGGTCAAGTCCGCGGTGCGGACGGTTGAACTGCTGGAGTACTTCGCCGGCCGCCCCGGAATGCACTCCCTCGCGGCGGTCCAGGAGGCCGTCGGGTATCCCAAGTCCAGCCTGTACATGCTGCTGCGCACCCTGGTGGAGCTGGGCTGGGTGGAGACGGACGCGACCGGCACGCGGTACGGCATCGGCGTACGGGCACTGCTGGTCGGCACCTCCTACATCGACGGGGACGAGGTGGTCGCGGCGGCCCGGCCGACGCTGGACCGGCTGTCGGACGACACCACGGAGACCATCCACCTCGCGCGGCTGGACGGCACGAACGTGGTGTATCTGGCCACCCGCCAGTCCCAGCACTACCTGCGCCCCTTCACGCGGGTCGGCCGCCGGCTGCCCGCGCACTCGACCTCGCTGGGCAAGGCGCTGCTGAGCACCTGCACCGACGAGCAGGTCCGCAAGATGCTCCCACAGACGCTGCCCGCGCTCACCGAGCACACGATCACCGACCGGGAGAAGCTCATCGAGGAGCTGCACCAGGTGCGGGAGCAGGGGTTCGCCGTCGACCGCGAGGAGAACACCCTGGGACTGCGCTGCTTCGGCGTGGCCATCCCCTACCGCACCCCGGCGCGTGACGCCATCAGCTGTTCGGTCCCGGTGGCGCGGCTGACGCCCGCCCACGAACAGATGGTGAAGGACGCGCTGTTCGACGCCCGTGACCGCCTGACGCTCGCCACCCGGAGGCTCTGAGGAATGCAGGTCGTACTGCGCGAGGTCCACGACAGCGATCTGCCGGTCTTCTACCGGCAGATGAACGATCCGGAGGCGCTGCGGATGGCGGCCTTCACGTCCGAGGACCCGGCCGACCGGGACGCCTTCGACGCCCTCTGGAAACGCATCCGGTCGAACGAGGTGGCACGGACCATCCTGGCCGCCGGTGACGTGGTGGGCAGCGCCGCCGTGTACGGGGCGCCCGGCGAGCGCGAGGTCACCTACTGGGTCGACCGGGCGTACTGGGGGCGCGGGGTGGCCACCGCCGCGCTGCACGCGCTGCTCACCGAGGTGGCGGAGCGCCCGCTGTACGCCCGCACCGCCGCCGACAACGAGGGCTCTCGCCGGGTCCTGGAGAAGTGCGGCTTCCAGGTGTCCGCGCAGGCCAGGGGGTTCGCGAACGCGCGGGGCCAGGAGATCGACGAGCTCGTGCTGACGCTGGAGCGCTGACCGCCGGGCTTGCCCCGGAAGGTGTGGACCCGCTCCCGCCGCGTCCGGGGCGTGAGCATGAACAACCGATGAGAAAACCGGACGCACGGGAACGATCCGCCGCGCGCCGGTCGTCTTTCAGACGCGATGAACAAGACGATCAGGCGCGCCGCCGTCTTCACACTGCTCCTGGTGTTCGCTCTGCTGATCAGAGCCACCTGGGTGCAGTTCTACGACGGCCAGGCGCTCGCGGACGACAAGGACAACCGGCGCAACGCGATCGAGACGTACGCGGACCCGCTCGGGAACATCATCGTGGCCGGCAAGGCGATCACCGGTTCCGCGCGGACGAAGAGCGGCGACCTCGCCTACAGACGCACCTACACGGACGGCAAGCTGTACGCCGCGGTCACCGGCTACGCCTCGCAGAGCTACGCGCCGACGCAGCTGGAGGGCATCTACCAGAAGCTCCTCGACGGCACCGACACCCAGCTGAAGACCGCCATGGACACGGTGACCGGTGAGCGCGCGTCCCCGGGCGACGTGATCACGACGATCGACCCGGACGTGCAGAAGGCCGCGTACGACGCGCTCGGTGACAAGAAGGGCGCGGCGGTCGCCATCGACCCGAAGACGGGCCGGATCCTCGCGGTCGTGTCGACGCCGTCCTACGACCCGTCCTCGCTGACCGACGCCAACACCGCCGGTTCGGCCTGGTCGAAGCTCACCGAGGACGCGGACAAACCGCTGACCAACCGTGCGCTGCGGCAGCCGCTCGCACCGGGTTCCACGTTCAAGCTGGTGGTGGCCGCGGCCGCGCTGGAGGACGACCTGTACGCGTCGGTGGACACGGCGACGCACAGCCCGGACCCGTACACGCTGCCGGGCACGACGACCGTGCTGCGCAACGAGAACACCTCCGCGCCCTGCGAGAACGCCTCGATCCGCACCGCGCTGCGGTACTCCTGCAACAACGTCTTCGCGAAGATGGCCGTCGACCTCGGCCAGGACAGACTTCGCGCGACGGCGGAGAAGTTCGGCTTCAACGACGACGCGCAGGACGTGCCCGTGCGGGCGTACCCGAGCGTGTACCCGTCGGACATGGACAAGTCGTCGACGGCCCTGACCGGGATCGGCCAGTTCGACGTCACCGCGACCCCGCTGCAGATGGCCATGGTGTCCGCCGCCATTGCCAACGGCGGCAAGCTGGTGTCGCCGCACATGGTCTCGCAGACCACCGACAGCGGCGGAGACGTGGTGAAGAACTACGACGACAGCGCGGACACCAAGGAGATCGTCAGTTCCTCGACCGCCGAGCAGTTGCAGTCGGCGATGCAGACGGTCGTCGAGAAGGGCACGGGCACCAACGCACTGATCGACGGTGTCACCGTGGGCGGCAAGACCGGCACGGCGCAGAACGGCGAGAACAACAGCAAGGCGCCGTACGCCTGGTTCACGTCCTACGGGAAGAAGGACGCCAAGGAGGTCGCCGTCGCGGTCGTGGTGGAGCAGTCGGACGCGGCCCGCTCGGAGGTCAGCGGCAACGGGCTGGCGGCGCCGGTGGCGAAGGCGATGATGCAGGCGGCGCTCACCGGCTGAGGCCGGCCGAGGCCGCGCCGTGCGGCCGGACGCGGGCTCTCCGCGTCCGGCCGCACGGTGAACAGGGCCGCCCGGGTGGCTACTTCGCGCCGAGGATCTGCTCGATCGGGTCGATGGCGAAGTACACCAGGAACAGCACGGAGGCCCCCCACAGCAGCCAGTGGATCTCCCTTGCCTTGCCGAGGACCGTCTTGATCACCACGTAGGCGAGGAAGCCGGCCCCGATGCCGTTGGTGATGGAGTAGGTGAACGGCATCACGGCGATGGTCAGGAACGCCGGGATGGCGATCTCGTACCTGTCCCAGTCGATGTTCTTGACCTGGGTCATCATCAGGAAGCCGACGGCGACCAGGGCCGGGGCCGCCGCCTGGAGCGGCACGATGGTCAGCAGCGGGGTCAGGAACAGGGCCAGGCCGAACAGGCCGCCGGTGACCAGGTTGGAGAAGCCGGTGCGGGCGCCCTCGCCGACACCGGCCGCCGACTCGATGTAGGAGGTGGCCGAGGAGGACGAGGCCGCGCCGCCGGCGACCGCGGCGGCGCCGTCGATGAGCAGGACCCGGCCGAGGTTCGGCACCCGGCCCGCCTCGTCCAGCAGGCCGGCCTCGGCACTGATGCCGACGACCGTGCCCATGGTGTCGAAGAAGTCCGACAGGATCAGCGTGAAGACCAGCAGGACGACCGTGATGACGCTGGTCTCGCCGAAGGCGCCGAAGAGGCTGAAGTGGCCGAGGAGCCCGAAGTCGGGCGAGGCCACGACGTCGTCGGGGAGCTTCGGGGTGGTCAGGCCCCAGGACTTGATGTCGGCGATCGAGTCGATGACGATCGCGAGGACCGTCATGGTCACGATGCTGATCAGGATCGCGCCCTTGACCTTGCGGGCGAGCAGTCCGATCGTCAGCAGCACGCCGAGGCAGAACACCAGGACGGGCCACCCGGTGAGGGTGCCGGTGCCGCCGAGCTGGACCGGGACGGTGGTGTGGGCGATGTCGGGGATGCGGCTGACGAATCCGGCGTCGACGAAGCCGATGAAGGCGATGAACAGGCCGATGCCGACGCTGATGGCCTGCTTGAGGGCCTGCGGGATGGCGTGCATGACGGCCTCGCGCAGCCCGGTGACCACCAGGACGCAGATCAGCAGGCCCTCCAGGACGATCAATCCCATCGCGTCGTCCCAGCTCATCAGCGGGGCGATCTGGAAGGCGACCACGGCGTTCAGTCCGAGGCCGGCGGCGAGCGCGAGGGGCAGGTTGCCGCCGACACCCATGATGATCGTCATGACCGCGGCCACCAGGGCGGTGGCGGTGGTGAGTTGGACGGTGTCGAGCTGGTGGCCGAACTTGTCCTTGGCGCTGCCGAGGATGATGGGGTTGAGCACGAGGATGTAGGCCATCGTGAAGAAGGTGGCCAGGCCGCCGCGTATCTCACGGCCGAAGGTGGACCCCCGCTCGGATATCCGGAAGAACCGGTCGACGCTGTTGCCCGCCGGTGGCACGGCACTTGACCGGTCTGCCACCTGCTGCGTTCTGGACATGGCGGTACTCCTAGGGTCCTGAATGATCGGTGCGGATGCTGGCTGGATTGTTCCCTTGCCGAACCGGTCTCAGGTTTTCTCCGTGTTACGGAATCGGGTTCGCACCGCCACACGTTGTTCGACACCCTGTACGAAAGGGACCGGTCGGCCACTGCTACGCTTCCGCATCCCGGGTCGGCCACCTCGGACGATCACATGTCATTCACATGACACGCACAGGCGTCCGCCCCGCGGAACGCATCCGCCGCTGCGAAGGGAGGCCGCCCGTGGACACGGTCGTCGACGACGACGCCTCCGCGGAGTTCCACGCCTTCTTCGAACGCCACTACGCCGAACTGTCCCGGCTGGCCCACATGCTGACGGGTGAGGCGGACGCCGCCGACGACCTGGCGGCGGACGCCCTGCTGGCCCTGTGGCACCGCTGGGACCGGGTGCGCGCGGCCGACCACCCGGTGGCGTACGCGCGAGGCGTCGTGGCCAACCTGGCGCGCAGCCGCATCCGCAGCGCGGTGCGCGAGCGGCGGCGCGTCGCCCTGTTCTGGTCCCAGCGCGACGAGCGGACCGACGACCCCGACGTGGCGGGTGTGGTGGACGTCCAGGACGCCCTGCGCCGGCTGCCGTTCCGCAAGCGGGCCTGTGTCGTGCTGCGGCACGCCTTCGACCTCTCGGAGAAGGACACCGCCCTCGCGCTGGGTGTCTCGGTCGGTACGGTGAAGAGCCAGACGTCGAAGGGGATGGCCGAACTCCAGCGGCTGCTCGGGAGGCAGGGGGCGCCGCAGCGGGTGCACGCGGCGATGGGACGCACCGGCGAGAGCGGAGGGAGGACCCGATGAGGCAGCAGGACGTGCCGGGCGGACTGCGCGCCCGGCTGCGCGAGGCGGCCGAGGCCCACGAGCCCGACCGGGCCGTCATTCTGGCCCGCGTCGAACGCGGCATGAGCGGGCAGGGCCGCCCCGGTCACCGGGCCACCCGCCCGCGGGTGTGGGGCTGGGCGCGGGTGGTGAGCGCCACGGCGGCGGTCGCGGGGATGCTCGCCGTCGGCGGTTACGCGGTCGCCTCCGCGGTGAAGGAGGACGCCGAGCCGCAGCGGACGGTCACGGTCACGGCGACGCCCGCCCCCTCGCCGGACGCGACGAGCCGGCCGCCCCGCCCGTCCGTTCGGCCGACACCGAGCGGCCCGGCCTCGCCCAAGGCCGTCGACTCCTCCCCCGCGCGGACGCCCTCCGCCGGCCCGTCGGCCCCCGTGGTGCCGTCCGGCGGCGGCGAGGAGGACGGCCCGCTGCAGTCGGACGGTTCGGTGGACCCGCACAGCAACGACTTCTGGGCGCAGAGCGACGTCACGATCAGGACCTCCGTGCCGCTGACGGCGCTCACCGTCCGGCTGAGCGTCGCGCAGAGCGGCGGGGTCGACTCCACGGGCGCCTGGCGCTCGCTGCCGGAGGACGACTTCACGCTGACGGTGGGCGAACGGGACGGCTTCCTCGTCTACACCTGGGAGCTCAGGCAGGGCCGCACGGTCCCGAAGGGCGAGTGGGTGTTCGCCGGCCAGTACGACCACGACCGCGGTGGCCGGGACGCGAAGGACGACGGCTACGCGGTCACGGCCACGGCGGCCGGCGGACACCGCGCCGTCTCGGGCGACTTCGCGGCACACCCGGGCGACGGGGACGGCGGGGACGACGGGTGAGGAAGTCCTGAAGGCGCGGCAACCTTCCGCGCGCCGGCGGCGACCAGGGAGTGCGGGGGTCCCGCCGCCCACGAGCAGACGCACAACGAAGATCAGAAACAACCACACGTTCGCATTCGACGTCTCTACCAGTGCGCGAACCACCGCACCAACCACCGCACGACGACGGACGATGTCGTACGACGCCACAGACCTGCCGGCCCGAGCCCCCCTCGGCCGGCAGCGCGCCGGTCAGAGCCCCCCTCGGCCGGCGACCGGGACGCCCCCGCCGGTGACGACCGGCGGGGGCGTTCACGCGCTGACGCTTACGGGAGGGACCCCGCCGGGCGCCGGTTCAGCTGACGAAGTACGTCGGGTTCGGCAGCTTGTACGTGCGGTCGGCGTAGCCGCCGTCAAGGTCGGAGTACTGGTCACCGAAGTTGGCGACGATCTCGTACCCGAGGTCCGTCTCGATGTGCTTGCGGGTGCCGGCCTTGTACTGCACGGTCGTGCAGGTCCAGGTGCCGGGGGTGGCGCAGGCGCTCAGGTAGGACGGGGGGTTGGCCTTGTCCTTGAGGAAGACGTGGTCGGCGTCGAGGTTCACGTCGGCGCCGACCTTCTTCAGGTTCTCGACGGCGGCGGACCGCTGCGCCTCGCTCAGGCCCGAGTTGTAGAAGACCTCGACGCCCTCGGACTCGGCGTACCGCACGAGTTCGGGGCTGCCGAAGACGGCGGGGCGGTCGGCCTTGTTGACGTAGTCGGCCCATGTGGTGCCGTTGTACGTGTAGTTGTAGCGCTTCTCGTAGTCGAGGCTGAGCAGCAGCGTGTCGTCGATGTCGAAGACGACCGCGGGCTTCTCGCCCCGGTGGTGGGCCTTGCGGGCAGCCTTGTCGATGTACGCGCGGGCGGCCCGGTCCAGGCGCGCGAGGTCCTTGGCGTACGGGCTGTCGGGCGACGCCTGGTACACGCCGGCGGCGTCGGCGGTGGTGCCGTAGTAGGTGTCGATGTCCTTCACCAGGAGCCCGATGTTGTACGGCTCGTGGGTGGAGTTGGCCGTGGACTGGCCGGCCGTGGCGGCACCGGTGCCGTACAGGGCGGCACCGGCGACGGCACACGCTGCGGCGATCGCCGCGATACGCAGTGGCTTATACATGACAGGTGTTCTACGCGCGTCACCCTGCCGGGCGCGAGACCCGTTGCCCGATCGATACCCCCGCGCGGGCAAAAATCGGGTCAAGCGGCCGGGGACGCGGAGGGCGGCCGGGGTCAATTCATGGTGGCTCCGACGGTGGTGCTGCCCGTCGTCAGGAAGGTCGTCGCCGGCAGCGAGCCGTCGGTGCCCCGCGCGTTGTACGTGCCGGTGGCGTCCGTCGAGCGGAAGGCCGGTGTGGCGACGCCGGAGTCCCAGGTGTTGCCGGACGAGACGACCTTGGAACCCTTGCTGACCGAGCCGCCGCCGTTGCTCACGGCGAGGTTCTTGCCGAGCCTGGCGGAGCTGGTGGCGAAGTAGTAGCCCCACTTGCTGTTGGCGTAGGCGGTGGTGCGGTTGACGACCAGGGCGCCGGTGTTGGAGTTCTCGGTGAAGCCGTTGCCGGCGTTGCCCCAGGCGGCGGAGTTGTTGACGACGTGGGCGACCACCTCGCCGTCGCCGCCCAGCTTGTAGCCGTTGCCGTCACCGGCGAAGGCGGAGTCGGACCAGCGGTTGACGCCGTTGCCGAAGGACCAGGTGTGCTCGACGGTGACGGGCGAGGAGAAGGACCAGAAGTCGATCCCGTCGTCCGCGTTGTTGTAGAGGCGGGCGCCGGTGATGAGGTTGCCGGTGCCGGAGCCGAACTTCACGGCGACACCGTCGGCGTTCTCACCGTGGTTGGCGGCGTCGTAGTTGCCGTAACTGTCCAGGTTCCGGACGGTGTTGTTCACCGTTCCGTCCCCGGTGAGGGTGAAGCCGGAGTCGCCGCCGTTGATGGTCTTCACGTTGTTCCAGTTGGTGCCGGTGCAGGACTGGCAGACGACCGCGCTGTCCGGGGAGTTCTGGAAGGTGAGGTCGGAGACGTTCCAGTAGTCGGCGGTCAGCTTGAGGATCCAGTCGCCGGCGGGCAGCGAGGAGCCGTCGATCTTCACGCTCTCCGAGCCGTACGCGGTGAGGGTGACCGGCGCGGAGGAGGTCCCGTTGGCCGTGGACTGGAGCGTGGCCGTGGGGCGGTAGGTGCCGCCGCGGACCTGGATGACGGTGCCGGCGGTGGCGTTCTTCAGGGCGTTGGACAGGTCGGTGGTGGTGCTGACGACGACGGTCGCGGCCTGCGCCTGGGTGGGGAGCACGGCGAGGCCGGCGCCGAGGGCGAGAGCCGAGGTGAGGATCAGAGCGGTACGACGAGACATGGGGCGCGGGTCCTTTCGCCGTTCGGGGAGGGAGAGGGAAGGGGGCGGGAAGGGGGCGGGTCGGTTCGCCGCCGGCGAAGCGTCCGGTGAGGTACCGGTCCGCGGCAGCCGCGCCGCCCCGGCTCCGACGGCGAACGCCCGCCGCCTTGCCTGGTCATGGCCGCTCATACGGCCTCCAGTCCCGCAGATAGGTACGCCGGGTGTGCCGGGCGGCCTCCTCGGCGGTCAGCTGCGGCCGGTTCTCCGGCACCGATGTCACCGCGCCCGGGCCGAAGTCGGCGTACTCGCGAAAGCGCATGCTCTGCCAGGGGTAGGCGTCCCGCATGTTCGTGTAGGGGGCGACGGCGTCGATGCCGGAGCCGATCCAGGTGTCCCGCACGACCAGGGAGGGCCAGGCGGTCGTCTCGTACGACGGCACCCAGGGCCGGGCGATCCGGTACGCCCCGTCCTCCGCGCCGGAGGTGATCCGGCCGCGGACCGCGAGCAGGCCGTGGGGGTTGGCGCGAGCCGTGGAGGGGGCGAAGACCATGCCCTTGGGGGTGAAGTCCACGTCCCGGGCGAGCGTGTGGAAGTGGCACGCCTCGAAGACGGCGGTCGCCCGGCCGAAGACGAAGTCGACGTCGCCCTCGATGTAGCAGCGGTGGAAGTACTGGCGGCCGAAGACGTCCAGTGCCGTCGTCTCGGTGAACAGGGTGTCCTGGTGGGCGAGCAGTCGCACGTTGTCGAAGTGGGTGCGGTCGCCGTAGGTGTACGCCGCCACCGCCTGCGTGCCGGTGATCCCGGGGTGGTCGGCGCGCAGCCAGTCGTTGGCGAGGGTGAGGTCGCGGACGGTGAGGCCGGGGGCGGCGGAGGTGAGGGTGGCGGAGCCCGCCGTGCCGTACGTGCCGCTGCCGTCGGGCCTCGGGGTGCCGTTGGCGTTGTCGTACACGATGACCGTGTCCCGCGGGTCGCGGGTGGCCCCGCGCAGGGTCAACTCGCCCGCCGTGGCCGGGATGTCGACGACCTGCCGGTAGGTCCCCGGGTGCACGACGATCGTCCGGCCGGGTCCGTCGACGGCGTCCACGGCCGCCTGGAGCGAGTCGCCGGGCCGGACGTGCAGGACGCGGTGGCCGGAGGCGTGGGCGGGGGTCGCCGCCCCGGCGGCCAGGCCGCCGGCGATGCCTGCCAGCAGGGTGCGCCGGCGCATCTCAGCACCCCTGCTTCCACGGCGCCCAGTCGCCCAGGTAGGTCGCGCGGGTCTCCGACCTCGCCTGCTCCGGGGTGAGTTGGGGACGGTTGCCGGGAACGGTGATCCGCGCTCCCGGCCCGGTGTCGCGGTACTCGGCGAAGCGCTGGCTCTGCCACGGGAAGGCGTCCGACATGTTCGCGTACGGCGCGACCGCGTCGATGCCGGGGCCGAGGTGGGAGTCCCGGACGGTGAGCGAGGGACGCGCGGTGGTGTCGGAGCTGGGCACCCAGGGGCGGGCCAGTTTGTAGAACCCGTCGGGTGCGGCGCTGCTCACCCGGCTGTCCGTGACCAGGTACCCGTGCGGGTCGGCACCCGCCGTGGAGGGCGCGAAGACGAAGCCGTAGGGGGCGGCCGCCAGGTCCGTGCGGTCGAGGGTGTGGAAGTGGCAGTGCTCGTAGACCGCCGTGGCCCGGCCGAAGACGAAGTCGACGTCGCCCTCGGCGTAGCAGTGCGCGTAGTACTGCCGGGCGAACGTGCCGAGGGCAGGGGAGTCGGCGTACAGGGTGTCCTGGTGGCCGAGGAAACGGCAGTAGTGGAAGGCGCTGCGGTCGCCCTGCACCTTGACGGCGACGGCCTGGGTGCCGGTGACCCCGGGGTGGTCGGCGCGCAGCCAGTCGTTGGCGAAGGTGATCCAGCGGGCCGTGAAGCCGTCGGCCTGCACGGTCGTGGTGGCCGACCCGGTCGTGCCGTAGGTGCCGCCGCCGGGCTTGGGGGTGCCGGCCGCGTTGTCGTACACGAGCACGACGTCACGGGGGTCCTCGGAGGCGCCGATCCAGGTCGCCCCGGTACGGGTGGTGTCGAGGACGACCGTGTCCCGGTAGGTGCCCGGGGCGATGACCAGGGTCCGGCCGGCGCCGGTCGCGGCGGCCACGGCCTCCCGGACGGAGGTGACGTCACCGCGCCCGTGCGGGTCGACGTACAGGGTCTGCGGGGTGAGCCGGGCGGCCGGTGAGCCGTAGCGGCCGAACGGGCGCCGGGGGCCGGCGGCGGCCTGTCCGGCAGCGAGGCCGAGGGCGGCGGCCGTGCCGGCGCCCGCGAGCAGCAATCCCCTTCTGGACAGGGGGAGTCGGGGGTGGGGCGAGGGCATGCGGGTGCTCCTTCGCGGTGTGCGGTGCGGCTGTGCGGGGAGGGGGCCGGGGCGGTGCGGCCCGCCCCGGCCGTCGTACGGGATCAGCCCAGGCGTCCGGCGCCCGCGCCGCAGTCGACGATCCGGGGGACCGACTTCACGGGGTCGGTCCTCGTGCGCAGGGTGGGCGTCCAGCCCGCGCCGGACTGGAGGATCTCGCCGGGGATCTCCGCGTTGTGGACGGCGATCAGGTCGGTCGGGGTGCCGTTGACGTAGTTGTCGTCCGCGGTGAGCGGCGACACGTTCCAGCGCTTCAGGACCTTGGCCGCGCTGACCCCGGCGGGCAGGGTGAACGCGTTGTGCTGGGCGACCAGTTGGGACTCCTTGCCGATGCCGAAGCTGTAGGAGTAGGAGGTGTCGGCGACGAAGTGGTTGTTGTAGGAGTCGACCTGTCCGAAGCGCACCCGCGGGGCGCGCTCCACCAGCCCGGAGAACAGGTTGTGGTGGAAGGTGACCTTGAGGTGGCCGCGGTCGCCCGCCGCCGTCGACTCGCTGTCGCTGTTGCCGATGAGGATCGTCTTGTCGTGTTCGGTGAAGGCGTTCCAGGAGGCGGTGACGTAGTCGGCGCCGCGGACGATGTCGAGCTCGCCGTCGTGCTGCTGGTAGAGCATGCCGAAGTAGGTCGGTGCGGCGCTGTCGGGGTGGCTGCCGTCGGTGAAGGTGTTGTGGTCCAGCCAGACGTGGGTGGAGCCGTAGACGACGGCGGTGTCGTACTCGGAGTTCCAGTTGCCGTTGGTGCCGTCGGTGGGGTCCCACTGCGGGAAGCAGTCCACGGGGCTCTCGAACGTCAGGTTGCGGACGATGACGTTGTCGACGGCCTTGATCTGGAGGCTGGCGCCCTTGAACCCGGCGTTCTTCCCGATCCCGACGATGGTGGTGTTGGCGGGGATGTTCGCCTTGATGGTCTGTTCCTGGTTCGCGGCGGAGACGCGGCGCAGGCCCTCGGGGCTGTCGTCGGGCTCGGCGCTCAGGTCGGTGTCCAGGCCCCACGTCTGCGGTGCGTACCTGGCGAGGTAGGCGTCGAAGTCGTAGCCGGGCGCGGCGAGGGAGTCGCAGCCCTCGGACACCGCGTCGATCGTGCCCTTCACCTTGATGATCTTCGGTGCACTGCCGTCGGCGGCGAGCGCGGCCTTGAACTGGGCCCAGGTGGTGACGGTGTGCACGTGCGCCGCGTCGGCGGCGGCGCCGCCCGTGGTGCCGGTGCCGTACGCGGCCCAGCCGTCCTTGGCGGGGAGGGTCTGGCGGGCCGGGTCGCGGGGCTGGGCCTGCGCGGAGGTGCCGGTCACGGACAGGACGAGCGCGGCGCAGCCGAGCGACGCGGCCATCCGGACAGCTGTGGCATGCCCATGCCATATATGTGTGTTCATGGTGCGGCTCTCTCTTCCGGTTCGAGGGTGGTGGTCGCGCGGTGCCTACGCGGTGGCCGGCGGCCAGGTGATCCAGGACTCGGGGATCTCCTCGCCGAGCCGGCGCACCTCACGCGGCCCGAGCACCCGCGTACGCAGCAGCTCCCGCACGACCAGCCGGGCCACGGCGATCGCGCCCGGCGGGTTGAAGTGCGTGTTGTCCTGCTCGGTCGCCGTCCAGTTGAAGTACCTCTTCGTCTCCTCGACCCCCAGCCGCTGCCACAGCGCGAGCGACAGGGCCTGGATGTCGAGCAGCGCCACCCGCTCCTCCCCCGCGAGCGCGCGCATCGCCGCCGGGTAGTCGCCGTGGCTCGGCACGGCGTTGCCGTCCGCGTCGAACCGCCGCCGCTCGACGGGCGTGGCGAGCACCGGCCGGGCGCCCCGGGCGCGCGCCCCCTCGACGTACTGCCGCAGGTAGTCCTGGTACGTCGTCCAGGGCTCGGTGTACCGAAGGGGGTCGGTGGTCTTCTCGTCGTTGTGGGCGAACTGGATCAGCAGGAGGTCACCGGGCCGGATCGCGTCCAGGACGACGGCGAGCCGCCCCTCGTCGACGAAGCTCTTCGAACTGCGCCCGTTCACAGCGTGGTTGGCGACGGGCCGGTCCCGGGACAGGAAGAACGGCAGTGCCATGCCCCATCCGGTCTCGGGTGCGGCGTCGGCGTACTTCTGGGCGGCGGTGGAGTCGCCCGCGATGTAGAGGGTGCGGCGGCGCCCGGCGGCCTGCGCGGTGGTGACGCCGGCGGCGGCGAGGGGCAGCGCGGCGAGGGCCGCGCCGGTGACCTGTCTGCGGGTAAGGGACACGGGAGGTGCACCTCTCAACAGGGAGATGTGGGATCTTCGGGGACAAGGCGGTGCCCATGTCCGGCGCGCCGCGCGGGCGCGCCGGGCCACGGCCGGTCCGGGGATCGAGCACGACCTCACCACCCCGGACCGGCCGCTACGGCGCCGGCCTGCGGAGTCAGCCGCGCTGCTTCCACTCGGCCTGCGCCGCGTTCAGCTGGCCGGCGACCGTGTCCAGGAAGTCCTTGGCGCTCATCTTGCCGAGCAGGACCTTCTGGAAGTTCGGCTCGTTGTCGGCCTTGGAGATGGTGTTCCAGTCAGGCAGGTAGTACGGCAGCTGCACGATGGTCGTGGAACCGTCGGTCAGCGCGGCGGCGGCCAGCTTGGTCGGCTCGGCCGCGGAGATCCAGGCGTCCTTGGCGGCGTCGTTGTTCGCCGGGACCTGGCCCGCCGACTCGTTGAACTTCGAGCTCTCCGCGTGCGAGGAGGCGAACTCGATGAACTTCCAGGCGGCTTCCTTGTGCCGGGAGTTCTTGAACAGCCCGAGCCCGTCGACCGGGTTGGACACCTGCACCCGCTTGCCGGTGGCGCCGACCGGCTGCGGGATGCCCCGGAACTTGTCGGCGCCGAGCGCCTTCACGTGGTCCTGGTAGGAGCCCAGGTTGTGGTTCAGCATGCCGATGGTGCCGGTGTCCCACTGGGCGACCATCTTGGTGAAGTCGTTGTTGAGGTCGGCGGACGGGGTGTCCTTCTTGTAGAGCGCGGCGTACTTCTCCAGCGCCGCCACGTTCTTCGGGTCGTTGAGGGTGGTCTTCTTCCCGCTCGCGTCCCAGAACGAGGTGATGCCGGACTGCCCGTACATCGCGTCCAGCGCCTGGGCGATCGAGCCGGCGCCGCCGCGGATGGTGTAGCCGAACCTGTTCCTGCCCGCGTCGGTCAGCTTGTCCGCGGCCTTGTAGAACCTGTCCCAGGTCGTCGGCTCGTCCAGGCCGGCCTGCTTGAACAGGTCGGTGCGGTAGTAGAGCACACCGTTGTTGGCGGAGGTCGGGATCGAGTAGAGCGTGCCGTCGCCGCCGCCGGCCGCCTTCAGCGACTTCACCATGTCCTCGTTGAGCTTGCCGTCGAGCGGCGACCCGGCGAGGCGGTCGTCCAGCGGGTCCAGCACGTGCTGGGCGGCGAAGCCCGCGAGCATGGCCGCGCCGACACCGCCGACGTCCGGCAGACCGCCGCCCTGGATCGCGGTGTCGACCTTCGACTGGTACTCGGTGGAGGCGATGCCGACGTACTTGACCTTGATGTCCGGGTTGGCCTTCTGGAAGTCGGCGATGACCTCCTTCCAGATGTCGGTGCGGACGCCGCCGTTGTTGTCCCAGAAGACGATCTGGCCCTTGCCGCTGCCCTCGGCGCCCTTGTCACCGCCGGTGCCGCTGCCGTCGTCGCCGCAGGCGGTGGCGGTGAACGCGAGCGAGGCGCCGAGGGCGACGGCGATGGCGGCGCGCCGGCTTCTGCGGATGCTGGTCTTCATGTGATCGGCTCTCTTCTTCTGGATCCGGCTCGGACGTGACGTGGTGCGGGCTTCGTACGGATTCAGCAAGCGCTTGCTACGGAGGTGCGTCATGGCGGCTCCCACAGGCGTGCGAGTCGGGCGGGTCAGGGGGTGATGCGGAAGTGCGCGAACGTGGCCGCGCCGGCGTGCCCGGAGCCGGCCGGCGCGAGGGCGAACAGGCCGAGCAGGGCTCCGACCCAGCGCCAGGGGGTGGCGGCGAAGACGGGGCCGGAGGCGCGCGGGCCGGCCCCGACGTCGTAGGAGAAGCGGCAGCGGGCGCCGGCGCCGATCTCGATGCGCAGCCGCGCGCGTCCCTCGGGCGCGGGGCACGGGGGGCCGGCGTCCCGCTCCCGGTCGGCGACCGGCTCGGCGAAGCGGTGCACGAGGTGCACGCTCTCGTCGGCGCCCCGCTGGAGCCCGATCCAGCCGTACGCGTCGCCGAGCACCGCGAGTCCGGCGCGGGCGCCCGGCTCCTCGCTGTGCAGCCGCAGGTCGACCTCCACGGCCACGGGCGTGCCGGGCAGCCGCTGCGTGAGCACGTTCGGCACGGTGCGCAGATCGTGCGCGCCGGCCGAGCGGACGCAGGCCAGCCGCAGCCCGTCGCCGGAGTGCTGGGTGGCCCAGCCGGCCTGGGGGTTGGCCGTCCACTGCCACTGGCGGCCGAACCGCCCGCCGGGGAAGTCGTCGTCGGTGGCGGGCCGGGCGGCCTGCTGCGGCGGCAGGGCGGGCCGCCGGTGCACGACCACGGGGGTGCCGTGGTCGCCGAGCACCGGCCAGCCGTCCGCGCCGTCCCAGCGCATCGGCTGGAGGTGCACGACCCTGCCGTAGGCACCCCGCTGCTGGAAGTGCAGGAACCAGTCCTCACCGGACGGGGTGCGCACCCAGCCGCCCTGGTGCGGCCCGTTGACGTCGGTGTCCCCCTGTTCCAGGACGACCTTCTCCTCGTACGGCCCGAAGAAGCCGCGCGAACGGAAGGCGCCCTGCCAGCCGGTCTCCACTCCCCCGGCGGGCGCCAGGATCCAGAACCAGCCGTCGTGGCGGTGGAGTTTGGGCCCTTCGAGGGTGAACCAGCCGGGGATGCGGTCGCCGTCGACGATCACCTTGCCCTCGTCCATCAGCGAGGTTCCGTCGGGGTGCATACGGTGGCCGGTCAGCCAGTTCTTGACGCCCGCGCGGGACCTGGCCCAGGCGTGCACCAGGTAGGCCTCGCCGCTCTCCTCGTCCCACAGGGGGCACGGGTCGATCAGGCCCTTGCCCTCCTTCACGAGGTGCGGACGGGTCCACGGGCCCCTGACCGCGGGGGCGTTGATCTGGAAGATGCCCTGGTCGGGGTCGCCCCAGAAGATCCAGAACCGCTCGTCGTGGTGCCGCAACGACGGTGCCCACACCCCGCGGTCGTGCCGCGGCGAGGCGAACTCGGCCGCGGGCTCCAGGCGTTCGAGGGCGTGGCCGACGAGCGTCCAGTTGACCAGGTCGCGGGAGTGCAGCAGGGGCAGGCCGGGGGCCCGGCCGAAGCTGGAGGCGGTCAGGTAGAAGTCGTCGCCGACGCACACGACGTCCGGGTCGGACCAGTCGGCGTTCAGGACGGGGTTGCGGTAGGTCTCCTCGGCGGGTTCGGCGGTCACCGGTTCACCGCCTTGCGCGCCAGGGCCGCGGCGCCGTCCCGGTCCAGGGCGCCGTCGGCGACGACGGTGACGATCCGCCGGACGACGGTGTCGCCGGGGGCGACCGGCAGCCGCTCCCGGTGCGCCAGCGACGAGCCGACGCCCGGGTACTCGGCGGTGCGCACGAACCACGGGTCGCGCCGGGTGGCCTCCGTGGCCCCGGCGAAGACCAGCGTCCAGGTGGCACCCGCGAGGGCGAGCCACCCGGCGCGGGCGCCGTGGGTCTCCGCCTCGCCCTCGCGGTCCGCGGTGAAGACGTGCGGGGCGCCCTCCTCCTTGCGGGCCCGCCAGAAGAAACCGCCGTAGGCGGCGCCGGGGCGGCCGTTGGTGGCCGGGCTGCCGATCGACAGCGGCTTGGGCGTGACGTTGGTGAGGGAGAAGGTGAAGTCCAGTGCCCAGGCGCTGTCGGTCAGTTCACCGGCCGCGACCGTCCGCCGCTCGCGCAGCAGCTCGCCGCCCGCGGCCACCCAGCGCAGCTCCTGAACGAAACCGTCCGGGTCGCGCAGCTGGAACGCGGTGTGGCGCTGGGCGCCGTGGTTGTCCAGCTCGGTCGGCCCCCGGTCGCGGACGTAGGTGCGCCCGCCCCAGAAGTTGTGCCCCTCGACGTCGGGAACGGCGACACCGACGCCGAGGTGGTGGGTGTGGTCGGCCGGGCTGAGCTCGGTGACCGCCGTACCGGACAGGGTGGTGACCGGGTGCAGGTACGGGCGTGGGGAGAGCCGGGCCGGCAGCTCCGGCCGGGTGACGTAACGGCAGACGGGGCGGCCCGCGACACGCAGGACCGGCGAGTCGGTGCTGGTCATCAGGTGCTCACCTCCTTGGGAAGGGGTCCCGTGCCCGCCGCCCAGGGGGCGCCGAGCTCCGAGTAGAGCGCGAGGGTGTCGGCGGCGGCCGCGACGAGTCCGTCGATGCCGGGCACCACGCGGCGGTTCTCGCCGGGCAGCAGGTGCCAGGCGGTGGCCGGCAGCGGGGCCGGGTCGGGCGAGCGCCGGACCGCCTCGACGACCTTCATGAACGCGCCGGTCTCGTCCGGTGCGACCAGCAGCCCGGCGCCGTCGGTGAGGTGGTCGACGAGGTTCTCCAGCAGGTCGGTGCGCCCGTACACGGACTCCTCGGGACCGTGGTCGGCCCGCTGGAGCAGCACCCGGTCCTGCTTGTACCAGAAGGTGATCCGGCCGCTGGTGCCGTGCACGACGACGTACGGCTCGCCGGGGTTCTCGGCGCACAGGGTCGCGGCGACCGTGATCCGCCGGCCCGTGGCGGTGGTGACGCGGACGCACGAGGTGTCGTCGGACTCGATGTCGTTGGCGCGCAGCAGCTCGGTCTCGACGCCGGTGACGTCCTCGGCGTGCGGGGCGCCGCCCAGGGCGAGAGCGGTGGCGACGGCGTGCGCGAGCGGGTTGGTGAGCACCCCGTCGATCACGTCGGCCCCGTTCATCCTGCGCCGCCCCGCCCACGGCGCACGCCGGTAGTACTCCTCCGCACGCGCCCACGCCCCGGCGCCGCCGATCCCGACCGGCTCACCGATCGCGCCCTGTGCGATCAGCCCGCGGATCGCGGGCACGGCGTGCGAGCCCAGCGACTGGAACCCGATCTGGCAGGCGACCCCGGCCTCCGCGACCCCGTCGGCCATCCGGCGGAACTCGGCGTAGGAGGGCGCGGGCGGCTTCTCCAGGAGCAGGTGGACGCCCCGGCGTGCCGCCGTCAGCGCCAGATCGGTGTGCGTGGGGATCGGGGTGCAGATCACCGCGATCCGGGCGCCGGTGGAGTCGAGCAGGCCGCCGAAGTCCGCGGACTGCTCGGGCGTGCCGAGGCCGTCGGGGAGTTCGCCCGGTGCGAGCGGGGTGAGCTCGCAGACACCGGCGAGTTCGACGATCCCCTTGTCCTGGAGCCGGCGGATGTTGTCCAGGTGCCAGCGGCCGTGGCCGCGGGCGCCGGCCAGGACGACGGGCAGTGCGGTGTTCGTCATGGGAGCCTCCCTGCGCCCGCGCCGCGCGCCGCCTTCCGGCCGGCCGCCTCGGCGCCGTCGATCGTTGCGTGCAGGGTAGGCGCGCCGCCGGGCGGGCGGACGCGGTCGGCGCGGACGGCCCCGGTCATCCCTTCACCGCCCCCGCGCTGAAGCCGGTGATCAGCCACTTCTGGATGAAGGCGAACACCAGCACCACGGGCACGGCCGCGACGATGCCGCCCGCGGCCAGCGCGCCGAGGTCGACGCTGTCCGCGCTCATCAGCGTGTTGAGGCCGACCGGGATGGTCTGCTTGCCCTGGTCGCTGAGGAACATCAGGGCGAACAGGAAGTGGTTCCAGGCGTGCACGAAGGCGAAGGAGCCGACCGCGATCAGACCGGGCCGCAGCAGCGGCAGGACGACGATGCGGAAGCCGGCGAGGCGGTTGCAGCCGTCCACCCAGGCGGCCTCCTCCAGTGAGGGCGGCACGTTCCTGATGAACCCGCTGATCAGGATGATCGACAGGGGCAGCTGGAAGACCGTCTCGGCGATCACCACGCTGGCCAGCGAGTTGATCATCTGGAGGTTGGCGAAGATCTCGAAGAGCGGCACCAGCAGCAGCGCGCCCGGTACGAACTGGGTGCACAGCAGGGCCAGCATGAAGGCCTTCTTGACCTTGAAGTCGAACCGGGCGAGCGCGTACCCGCCGGCCAGGGCGACGACCGTGGTCAGGAACAGGGTGGCCACGCCCACCAGGACGCTGTTCTGGAAGTAGGTGCCGAAGGCGCGCTCCGTCCACACCTTCTCGAAGTGGTCGAAGGTGACCGGCCAGGGCACCAGCGAGGTCGAGCCGGCCGGGCGCAGCGCGAAGAGCAGGATCCAGTAGAAGGGGATCAGGGTGAAGACGAGGTAGATGCCCAGCGGCAGGTAGATCTGCCAGCGGGGGGCCTGGTCCCAGGCCCGGCGGCCGCGGCGCGGGCCCCGGTCGGGCGCGGCGGGCACGTACTCGCGAGCGGGCGCGACCTCGGTGGCCTCCGTGGTGATCATTTCTGGTCGCCTCCGAACTTGCTCAGTCGCAGATAGACCATCGAGCAGAACAGCAGGATCACGAACGCGACCGTGGTCAGGGCGGACGCGTAGCCGAAGTTGTGGGCGTCGACGCTGGTGTTGGCGACGTAGAGCGGGAGTGTGGTCGTCTCGCCGGCCGGTCCGCCGCCGGTGAGGGTGTAGAGCAGGTCGACGTTGTTGAACTCCCAGACCGCCCGCAGCAGTGTGGACAGGACGATGGCGTCCTTCAGGTGGGGCAGCGTGATGTGCCGGAACTGCTTGATCCGGCTCGCCCCGTCGACCTCGGCGGCCTCGTACAGGTCCTTCGAGACGGACTGGAGGTCGGCCAGGATGAGGATCGCGAAGAAGGGGACACCGCGCCACAGGTCGGCGACGATCGCCGCCGGGAACACCGTCGAGGTGTCCGACAGCCAGCTGGTGCCGTACTGGCCGATGCCCATGTCCGCGAGGTAACGGGTCACGCCGGTCTGGGAGTTGTAGAGCAGCACCCAGATCGCGGAGGTCAGCACACCGGAGACGGCCCACGGGGAGAAGACCAGCGCCCGGCCGAGGGAGCGGCCCACGAAGGTCTGGTTGACGATGAGGGCCAGCGCCAGACCGAACAGCAGCTGCAGGCCCACCTCGACGATCACCCACTTGGCGCTGAACGTCAGCGTGCCCCAGAACTGCGGGTCGCCGGTGAAGGCGTGGACGAAGTTGTCGAATCCCGCGAAGCCGTTGCGCCACGGCTTGGTGGGGTTGTAGTTCTGCAGGCTGTAGTAGAAGACGCTGATGACCGGGTAGGCGATGAAGCCCAGCATCAGCAGGGCCGCCGGGGCGATCAGCAGGTACGGGAGCCTGCGCGGCGTGGCGGAGGCACGGCGTCGCCGGGGTGGCGCGGGCGGTTTCGCCACGGCTGCGGCTTGGGCCATGACAGTTCTCCGTTCTGGTACGTCGTGCGGGGAAGCGCTTTCTGCTGGTGCGTGGGGCGTTCTTGTCCGTGACGGGCGGTGCGGGTGGTCCTGTGCGGGGTGGGTCCTGCGGTGCGTGATCCCCGCGGTGCGGTGGGTCTTGCGGTGCGGTGGTCCTGGCGGTGCGGTGGTCCAAGTGGGCTCGGTGAGCCCGGGGTTCAGCCCGCGTACGGGTCCCGCACCTTGCCCGGGCGGGCCAGGAACTCGAAGTCGCAGCCGGTGTTCGCCTGGGTGATCTGTTCGTTGTAGAGCGCGCCGTAACCGCGCTCGTACCGGACGGGCGGCGGGGTCCACTCCGCCCTCCGGCGCTCCAGCTCCTCGTCGTCCACGTGGAGTTGAAGGGTCCGCGCCTCGACGTCGAGGGTGATCGGGTCGCCCGTGCGCACCAGGGCCAGAGGCCCGCCGACGTACGACTCGGGTGCCACGTGCAGCACGCAGGCGCCGTAACTCGTGCCGCTCATGCGGGCGTCGGAGATCCGCACCATGTCACGTACCCCCTGCTTGAGCAGGTGGTCGGGGATGGGGAGCATCCCGTACTCGGGCATCCCCGGACCGCCCTTGGGGCCGGCGTTGCGCAGCACCAGCACGCTGTCCGCGGTGATGCCGAGGTCCGGGTCGTTGATGGTGCGCTGCATCGTGCGGTAGTCGTCGAAGACGACCGCCGGGCCGGTGTGCTCGAGCAGGTGCGGTTCGGCCGCGATGTGCTTGATGACCGCGCCGTCCGGGCACAGGTTGCCGCGCAGGACGGCGACCCCGCCCTCGTCCGCCACCGGGTTGTCCCGGTGCCGGATGACGTCGTCGTTGTGGACCTGTGCGCCGGCGAGCTGCTCGCGCAGGGTGTCGCAGGAGACCGTCGGCCGGTCCAGGTGGAGCAGGTCCGGGATCCGGGACAGGAAGCCGGGCAGGCCACCCGCGAAGTGGAAGTCCTCCATGAGGTACGTCCGGCCGCCGGGGCGTACATTGGCGAGGACCGGGACCGTACGGGCCACCCGGTCGAAGTCGTCCAGGGTGAGTCGGACGCCGGCCCGGCCGGCCATCGCGATCAGGTGGATGACGGCGTTGGTGGAGCCGCCGAGGCCGAGGACCGTCGTCACCGCGTCCTCGAAGGCGTCCCGGGTGAGGATGTCGTTCAACGTCCTTCCCCTGTGCACGAGTTCGACGATGCGAAGGCCCGAAGCGGCGGCCATCCGGTCGTGCCCGGAGTCGACGGCCGGGATGCTCGACGCCCCGGGGACCGTGACGCCCAGCGCCTCGGCCGCGGCCGTCAGCGTGGACGCCGTCCCCATCGTCATGCAGTGCCCGGGCGAGCGGGCGAGGCCGCTCTCCAGCTCGGTCATCTCGCAGTCGCCGATGAGACCGGCCCGCTTGTCGTCCCAGTACTTCCACATGTCGGTGCCGGAGCCGAGGACCTCGCCCCGCCAGTGACCCGGCAGCATCGGCCCGGCGGGCACGAACACCGTGGGCAGGTCGACGCTGGCCGCGCCCATCAGGAGCGCGGGCGTCGACTTGTCGCAGCCGCCCATCAGGACGGCCCCGTCGACCGGGTAGGACCGCAGCAGTTCCTCGGTCTCCATCGCGAGCAGGTTGCGGTAGAGCATCGGGGTGGGCTTCTGGAAGGTCTCGCTGAGCGTGGAGACCGGGAACTCCAGCGGGAAGCCCCCGGCCTGCCACACGCCCCGCTTCACGGCCTGCGCGCGGTCGCGCAGGTGCACGTGGCAGGGGTTGATGTCGGACCAGGTGTTGAGGATCGCGATGACGGGCTTGCCGAGGTGCTCCTCCGGCAGGTAGCCGAGCTGGCGGGTGCGGGCCCGGTGGCTGAAGGAGCGCAGCCCCTCGGTGCCGTACCACTGGTGGCTGCGGAGTTCCTCCGGGCGCCTGGCGGCGACGGGCCGGTTCATACGGACCACCCGGAGGCGATGGCGGCGACCTCGGCGCGCTCGTCCTCAGGCAGCTGCCTGCTCGGCGGACGGACCTCACGCCGGCACAGCCCCAGGGAGGCCAGGGCCTCCTTGACGACGGTGACGTTGTTCGCGGAGCCGTTGGCGGCGCGCAGTTCCTCGAAGCGGCGGATCTGCTCCCAGACCTTCATCGCGCCCGGGTAGTCCCCGGCCCGCAGCGCCTCGATCATGTTCAGCGACACGGCCGGGGCGACGTTCACCAGCCCCGAGGTGAAGCCGGTGGCGCCCGCGGAGAAGTAGGAGGGGGCGTAGGGCTCGGCGAGGCCGGCCACCCACACGAAGCGGTCCAGGCCGGCGTCCCTGGCGAAGGCGGCGAACCGGGACGCGTCCGGGACGGCGTACTTCACGCCGATGACGTTGGAGCAGGCGTCCGCGAGTTCGGCGAGGCGGACGCCGGTGAGCTGGGCGTTGCGGATGTACGGGACGACGCCCAGCTCGGGCACGGCCTCGGCGATCGCCCGGTGGTAGTCGACCCAGCCGCTCTGCGAGACGTAGGGGTGGACGGGCTGGTGGACCATGACCATGCCGGCGCCGAGGTCGCGGGCGTGGCGTGCGGAGGCGACGGCGGTGGGCACGTCGTGGCCGACCCCGACGAGGATCGCGGCCCGGCCACCGGCCTCCTCCACCGTCAGCTCGGTGACGAGTCGCCGCTCCCGGGGGGTGAGGGCGTAGAACTCGCCGGTGTTGCCGTTGGGGGTGAGGGTCCGCACCCCGCCGTCGAGCAGACGACGCAGCAGGGCCCGGTGGGCGTCCTGGTCGACGGAGCCGTCCTCGGCGAACGGGGTCACCGGGATCGCCACCACGTCGGCCAGGGCCGTCCGCTGGGTCTCGAAGGTCACGCCGCTCATTCCTGCCCCTCCTCTTCGCCGGCCCCCGGGAACGCCCGCTGCACGAACGACGCGATGTGCGCGTGCAGGGCGCTCGCCGCGCCGTCCGCGTCACCGGCCAGGGCGAGCCGCAGGATCTCCCGGTGCTCGCCGGCCTCCCGCTCCCAGGACGGCGAGGCCGCCCAGGCGACCGCGGACACCAGGGCCGCCTGGTCCCGGACCTCGTCGAGCATCCGGCCGAGCAGCGGGTTGCCGCACGGCAGGTACAGGGCGCGGTGGAACTCCCGGTTGGCCAGGGAGCGTTCGGCGGTGTCGGTGGCGTCGTCGGCCCGGGTCAGCGCCGAGCGCGCCGCGTCCAGGGACGCCTCGCGCCGGACGGCGCGCCTGAGCGCCTCGGGTTCCAGGAGCAGCCGTACGTCGTAGACCTCGCGCGCCATGTCCGCGTCCACCATGCGCACCGTGACGCCCTTGTACTGGTTCATCACGACGAGCCCGGTGCCGGCCAGGGTCTTGAGCGCCTCCCGCACCGGGGTCTTGGACACCCCGAACTGCGCGGCGAGTTCGGTCTCGACCAGGGCCTGACCGGGCGTCAGCTGTCCGGTGAGGATGCGGTGTTTGATCCCTTCCAGCACGAACTGCGTGCGGGAGGGGATCGGCGTGGGCACAGAGGTCATGCGCGCCTCTCGGATCTCGCGTATCGGATCTCACGTATGGGATCTCGCGTATCGCGTCTCATATATGACGTACGAAGTACGACGGGGTCGAACGTAGGAGGGGCCCCGTGTTTCGTCAATGCTTCCTGCAGAGGAAGTTGAGGTTGCCCGGCGCGGAAGGTGCCGCCGGGACAGGGAAGAGGCGGGGAGCGTACGGCGTCCGTACGCTCCCCGCCTCTTCCTCACGCTCCGGCGTGCGGACCAGGTCCTCCCCAGGTCAGGCCCTCTGCCGCCATCCCGGGTCGCGCCCGCTCAGGCCGACCGCCCGGTCCAGCAGCGGGGCGTCGGCCGGGACGGCCACCACGGGCCCGAAGACCCCCTGGCCGCCGGCCGGATCCTCGGCTCCCGCGTGGAGGAAGGCGTGGGCCGCCCGCAGTGCGGCGGGGTCGGGCTCGTAGGACTGGCTCGTGGCCCGGGCCAGGTCCCAGCCGTGGATCACCAGTTCGTCGGCGGCCACGGCGGCGGCGAGCGAGCCGGGCAGGTCCACTCCCCCGGCCCGGGTCATGCCGGTCCAGGCGGCGGGGTCGCGCCACGCGTCGGCGAGTTCGTCGAGCGCCTTGGGCAGTTCCTCGCGCCAGCCCGGTCCGATGTCGGGCACGGCGGCGTTCGGCGCGGTGTCGGTCGTGGCGCCCAGTTCCTTGCGGGCGGCGTCACGGAAGGCGACGGACAGGCCCGCCAGGTGTCCCAGCATGTTGCGCACCGCGCAGCCCGGACACGGCGTCCCGCCTCCCAGCCGCTCGTCGAGCACGCCTTCCGCGAGCCGGGCCACGATCCGCGCCTGTGGCCCGAGATCGAAGATGGTGTCGGTCATCCGCTGCTCCTCACGATTCGTTTCCCGAGAGGTGGACCGCCCGGAACGGCGGAACTCATCGGCCGGGAGGAGAGGAATGCGGACCAGCCGACGGCGGCGGCGGCGAGGGGAGGAGCGAGCCCGGGACCGGACGGGTGCGGGCAGGCCCGGGATCGGGCGAGCCCGGCCCGGGATCGGACGGGTGCGGGCAGGCCCGGGACCGGACGCGTGCGGGCAGGCCCGGGACCGGACGCGTGCGGGCAGGCCCGGGGCCGGACGGGTGCGGGCGGGCTCGCCGGCTCCCGTGCCGCCCTCGCCCGGCTCACCGCTCGCTGAGCGCCTCCCTCACCACCGACAGGTCGCCGTCCGATGCCAACCCGGCGTGGTACAGGCGTAGTTCGGTCGCGCCGTGGTCGCGGGCGAGGGCGGCGTCCGCGGCCAGGGTGTACGGGTTGCCGCCCATGCCCGAGACCACGGTGAAGTTGGCGGCGAGGACAGCACCTTCGCGGCGCTGCTCCGCGAAGGGGGTCAGCGGGCCGGGGCCGCCCGCGCAGGGCACGACGACGCCGTCCGCGACGGACAGGATGTGCGCGGGGTCGACACCCGGGTTCGCCCCGACGTGGTACCACACGGGGTCGGCGTGCAGCAGCACCTGGAAGCCGTCGGATGCGGCCTCCCGGACGGCGGCGACGGCCGCCTCCTGGAGGGTGCGGGCGGCTTCCTCGCGCCAGGCACGCGTGGCGTTCGCGAGGGTCTCGCCGAGCAGTTTCTCCACGCCGGCCCAGCCGCCGTCGGAGCTCGCGCCCTGCCAGACCGGGGCCAGCGCGGCCCGCACGGCGGCCGCCAGCGCGTCGGCGTCCAGATCCTGCCGGCCGTAGCCCTCCCGGCAGACCGGGCAGAAGCACAGGGACATCAGGTACTGTCCGGCGTCGCCGAGCCCCACCCCGCCGGTCTTGTCGTGGGCGTGCAGGTGCTGGAGCCCGTACCAGCCCAGGGACTCCAGTTCGGTGCCGCGCGCCCCGGGCCGCACCCCCGCCTCGGCGGCCAGGTCGACGAGGTAGGCACGGGTGGCGGGCTGGGCGATGCAGGGCGCCCAGGGGTAGCGGTCGCCGTAGGCGTTGACGACCGAGGTGTCCGGATGCTCGGCGCCCAGGCGCGAGTTGTGCGCGAGGACGACCCAGGTGTGCACCTCCAGACCGGCGCCCGCGAGCGCGTCGGCGGCCTCGCCGAACGCGTCCCCCGGGGCCCAGTCGCCCGCCGGGTGGGGGCGCGGGGTGCGGCCCTCCCAGCGGTCGCCGGGCGGATAGAGCACGGCGGCGTACTCGGCGGTGACCACGCGGTGGCGCGGGTGGCGGGGGGTGAGCGCGCGCGTGGAGTGGTAGGCGGCGGCGAGCGTCACCTGTTCCACGCCCAGCGCGGCGATGCGCTCGGGGGCCGCGGGGTCCCCGTTGACGTCCCAGGGGTAGACGAACGCCGACGCCTTCACTTGTCCTCCTCGATCAGCGCGTAGCCGCGTTCGATCATCTGCGCGAGCTGCTTCACATGATCCTCGCTCGGCTCGTGCAGCGGGGGCCGCACCTCCCCCACGTCGAGGCCCCGGAGCCGTACACCGGCCTTGACCAGGGCGACGGCGTACCCGCGGCCCTGGGCGCGCAGTTCGACGAAGGGCCGGTAGAAGCCGTCCAGGAGCCGGTGCACGGTGGGGTCGTCGCCGGAGTCCAGGGCGGCGCGGAAGGCGAGGGCGATCTCCGGGGCGAAGCAGAACACGGCGGAGGAGTAGAGGGTGATGCCGAGGGCGCGGTAGGCGAGCTGGGTCTGTTCGGCGGTCGGCAGCCCGTTGAAGTAGAGGAAGTCGCCGGGGACCTCGGTGCGGACGGCGCTGATGATCCGCTGCATGAGGTCGAGGTCGCCGAGGCCGTCCTTGAACCCGATGATCCCTTCGGTGCGCGCCAGTTCGACGACGGTCCGCGGGGTGAACACGGCGTTGTCGCGCTGGTAGACGACGACGGGCAGGGAGGTCGCCGCGGCCACCTCGCGGTAGTGCCGCAGCAGCCCCTCCTGCCCGGCGACCACCAGGTAGGGCGGCATGGCGAGCAGCCCGTCGGCGCCGGCCGCCTCGGCGAGGCGCGCGTACCGCACGGCGAGCGCGGTGCCGTAGCCGGTGCCCGCGACGACCGGCACCCGCCCGGCGGTCTCCTCGACGGCCGCCCGCACGCACGCCTCGAACTCCTCCGGCGCGAGGGCGTGGAACTCCCCGGTGCCGCAGCACGCGAAGACGGCGGCGGCCCCGGCGTCCACGCCGCGGCGCACATGCGCGCGGTAGACGTCGAGGTCGACCGAGCCGTCCGGGCCGTAGGCGGTGACGGGAAAGAACAGCGGCCCGCCGGGGGCGCTGAGTCGAGCGGCGAGCAGGGCTTGCGTCACGGGCTCTCCCTAGGACAGGCGCGTACGTTCTTCTGATCAACGTCTACATTTATGAACGCACCCACCCTAAGGAGCCCCATCAGGGCGGGTCAAGCGCCCAAAAGGCCAACAGGAGAGTAGATTTCCCAGGTCGGCGACGCACTTGACGGGCAGGACGCAGCATCCTTAGCTTGTCCACGCATGTGAATGACGTCCACGAGTGAAGTCGTCGACGCGCGGCCGCCGAACCAAGGAGAACCGAGGATGCCCGCTCCCCGCACCGTTCTGCTCACCGGCGCCGCCGGCGGGCTCGGCTCCCTCATGCAGAACCTGCTGCCGGCCTTCGGCTACGACCTGCGTCTGCTCGACATGCGCCCGATCGAGGGCGAACCGGACGCGATCACCGCGGACCTCGCCGACAAGGACGCCGTGCGCGAGGCCGTCCGGGGCGTCGACGCGATCATCCACCTCGCGGGCATCTCCCTGGAAGCCCCGTTCGAGAAGATCCTCCGGGCGAACATCGAGGGGACGTACAACCTGTACGAGGCCGCCCGCGAGGAGGGCGTCGCACGGATCGTCTTCGCCTCCTCCAACCACGTGGTGGGCTACACCCCCCGCCCGCCGGGCGACACACCGCTCGACCCCGACGCGCTGATCCCGGTCGACACCCCGCGCCGCCCCGACACCTTCTACGGCCTGTCCAAGTCCTTCGGCGAGGACCTGGCACAGCTCTACTGGGACAGGCACGGCCTGGAGACCGTCTCCGTCCGCATCGGCTCCTGCTTCCCCGAGCCGACCAGCGTGCGCATGCTGTCGCTGTGGATGAGTCCGCCCGACGGCGCCCGGCTCTTCCACGCGGCCCTCACCGCCGAGAACGTCGGCCACACCGTCGTCTACGGCTCCTCCGCCAACACCCGGCTGTGGTGGGACCTGACCAGCGCGCGGGCGCTCGGCTACGAACCGCAGGACGACTCCGAGCCGTACGCCGCGAAACTCGTCGCCGAGCAGGGCGAGCTCGACCCGGACAACGTGGCCCACGCCCACCTGGGCGGCCACTTCGTCAACGACCCGCCGATCTGGCCCCACTGACACCCGGAACACACGGACACGGCGGCGGGCGGGCACCGAACGGGCCTCGGCTCCCGGATCCCGGCGATCAGGATCACGGTGAGCGCGAGGGCGATGCCG
>NZ_JBEXCW010000051.1:0-61813 GCF_040605435.1 Streptomyces sp. NPDC005574 | reverse complement strand
TTTGGCACGCTGTTGAGTTCTCAAGGAACGGACGCTTCCTTTGTACTCACCCGAGAGACTCTCTCGCGGCTTTCCTCCGGGCGCTTCCCTTCGGTCTTGCGTTTCCGACTCTATCAGACCGTTTCCGTATCCGATTCCCTGTCGGGGGGTTATGCCGAATGGCTTTGGCTTTCGCTGTCGGCCTTTCGACATTCACTACGTTAGCCGATCCCCCTCGCCAACTCATAATCGAGTTGGGCGAGTCCCGAATTCAGGCATGCACGCACGCCGAACTCACCCCCGCTGAGGGGGGAGGTCGTATGTAGTGGGTTGGCCACTTCCGGCTGCTGGCGATCGCCGTACCCGGGTCAAGCGGCTCGGGATACATTACGCACCTTCCCAAGACGCGTCAACTTGGGCGACGCCGGGGCACATGGGCCCGATAGGGGCTCACCGTCGGGTCGTTGGCGACCCAGAAGCGCCACGGGTGGACACCTCCGTCGCCGGCCACTCCGGTGCGCGGACCGTTGCGTACCTGGTCGCCGGGCACGGGAGTGCCGGTCAGCACGCGCAGCGGGGTCTCACCGGGCGCGCAGGCGTCCGTACCGTTCAGGGCCCGGTCCACACCCAGGGCGGTCGCCAGGCGGGCCGGTCCTTTGGCCAGTTCCTTGTCATGTCGGGCCGAGAGTCTACGTTTGCGGGCCGACTCGACCCCTTCGACGATCTCGCCCGCGCGCAGCAGGACCGCACTCGACGTGCCCTCGGGCCCGCACACGAGGTTCATGCAGAACCACATGCCATAGGTGAAGTAGACGTACACGTGTCCCGGCGGACCGAACATCACGCCGTTGCGGGCCGTGGGGCCGCGATACGCGTGTGAGCCCGGGTCGTTGGGTCCGTCGTAGGCCTCGACCTCCGTCAGACGCAGCGTGAGGGGACCGTCGGGAGTGCTGCGGACCAGGAGCCGGCCGAGGAGGTCGGGGGCGACCTCCAGTACAGGTCGGTCGAAGAACTCGCGCGCGAGGGGCGTACGGTCGGGGGTCGCGATCATGCCGTCCGAGGGTAGTGCAGACGGGTGGACGCAACGGGCTGGTCAAGGCGCCCTCGCCTTGCCAGGGTGAAGGCGCGGAACCGGCCGGGGCCGGATCGCGTTTCTAGGGATCAAGACCCACACGTAAAGGGAGTGTCATGGCGTTCAAGAAGCTGCTCGCGAGCCTGGGGGCCGGCGGGGCTTCGGTCGAGACGGTGCTGACCGAGGTCAACGTCGTTCCGGGCGGCGTCGTCCAGGGCGAGGTGCGGATCCAGGGCGGCTCCGTCAACCAGGCCATCGAGGGACTCTCGGTCGGACTGCAGGCCAAGGTCGAGGTCGAGAGCGGCGACGAGGAGTACAAGCAGAACATCGAGTTCACGAAGCTGCGGCTCGGTGGCGCCTTCGAGTTGCAGGCGGGTGCCGTGCACTCCGTGCCGTTCGGGCTCGAGATCCCGTGGGAGACGCCGATCACGACGATCGACGGCCAGACGCTGCGCGGCATGAACGTCGGGGTGACCACCGAGCTGGCGATCGCCCGCGCCGTGGACTCCGGCGACCTCGACCCGATCAACGTGCACCCGCTGCCCGCGCAGAAGGCGATCCTCGACGCCTTCATCCAGCTGGGCTTCCGCTTCAAGAACGCCGACCTGGAGCGCGGTCACATCCGGGGCACCCGGCAGAAGCTGCCGTTCTACCAGGAGGTCGAGTTCTACCCGCCGTCGCAGTACCGCGGCCTGAACCAGGTCGAACTGAGCTTCGTGGCCGACGAGCACGCGATGGACGTCGTCCTGGAGATGGACAAGAAGCCCGGGCTGTTCAGCGAGGGCAGCGACACCTTCCGCTCCTTCCAGGTCGGTCTGCACGACTACCAGGGCACCGACTGGGCGGGCTATCTCAACCAGTGGCTGTCGGAGGTCGGCAGCAAGCGCAACTGGTTCTAGGCTCGGAACCACCAGTTCCAGGCATCGTTCAGGAGGTACCGAGGTGACCGAGCTCAAGCGGCGGCCGCTCCCCCATGACTTCCACCCGCCCGTGCCGTCGTTCACGGTCACGAGCGAGGACGTCCCGGCGGGCGGGACACTGGAGGACGCTCAGGTCCACGCGGCCGGCAACACCTCACCGCACCTGCGGTGGGAGGGCTTTCCGTCCGAGACCAGGAGTTTCGCCGTCACGTGCTACGACCCGGACGCCCCCACGGGCAGCGGGTTCTGGCACTGGGTGGTGTTCGACATCCCGGCGTCGGTGACGGAACTGGCGACGGGTGCCGGCACCGGCGACTTCAAGGGACTCCCGGAGGGCGCCGTCCAGGCGCGCAACGACTACGGGTCGAAGGACTTCGGCGGTGCCGCGCCGCCGCCCGGTGACGGGCCGCACCGGTACGTGTTCACGGTGTACGCCGTGGACGAGGAGAAGCTCGGCCCGGACGCGGACGCGAGCCCCGCCTACGTGGGTTTCAACCTGCGGTTCCACACGCTGGCCCGCGCGCAGCTGATCGCTGAGTACGAGGTGCCCGCCGAAGGATGACGTTCATTGAACGTTTGCCCGCCTCTGGTCTTGGAATTGATCAGGGGCGGGCATTTTTTTATTGCGTTGTCCATCTCGGCGTGCCCGGCCAGAGTTGATCCAAGCCCGCCGGAGGGTGGGTCGGTGCGCATGGGAGGTGGGCTGGATGCGGGACACGCTGGTGCTGAACGCGAGCTTCGAGCCGCTGTCGACGGTGACCTTGAATCGAGCCGTCGTTCTGGTGCTCCAGGACAAGGCCGTCGTCGAGCAGGCCCACCCCGAACTGCGCATGCGCGGAGCCGTGGTCGACATACCCGCGCCCCGGGTGATCAGGCTCTGCAGGTACGTACGGGTGCCGTTCCGAAGACAAGCCCCGTGGTCGAGGCGGGGCGTTCTGGTGCGTGACCGGCACAGGTGCGCGTACTGCGGACGGCGGGCTACCACCGTCGACCACGTCGTGCCGCGCGCGCAGGGTGGTCAGGACTCGTGGCTGAACACCGTCGCGTCCTGCGCCGAGGACAACCACCGCAAGGCGGCGCGCACTCCGGACCAGGCCGGTATGCCGCTGCTGCGGCAGCCCTTCGAGCCGACTCCGGCGGACGCGATGCTGCTGTCGCTGGGGCACGAGGACTTCGACGCGCTGCCGGAGTGGCTGGCCCAGCCGGCGGCCTAGACGACGGTTCCACGACTGCGGGCCCGCACCCCGAGAGGGTGCGGGCCCGCAGTCGTGGAGGCGGGACGTCAGTCGAGCGACGGCTTCTCCCGGCGTTCCGCGCCCCCGGAGTTGCCTCCGCCGGAGTTGCCCCCGCCGCCGAAGTTGCCGAAGGCGCCGGACAGGCCCTTGAGGGCGTCGCCGATCTCGCTGGGCACGATCCAGAGCTTGTTGGCGTCGCCTTCGGCGATCTTCGGGAGCATCTGGAGGTACTGGTAGGAGAGCAGCTTCTGGTCCGGGTCGCCGGCGTGGATGGCCTCGAAGACCGTACGGACGGCCTGGGCCTCGCCCTCGGCGCGCAGGGCCGCTGCCTTGGCCTCGCCCTCGGCGCGCAGGATCTGGGACTGCTTCTCGCCCTCGGCGGTGAGGATGGCCGCCTGGCGCGTGCCTTCCGCGGTGAGGATCGCGGCGCGCTTGTCACGGTCGGCGCGCATCTGCTTCTCCATCGAGTCCTGGATGGAGGTGGGCGGCTCGATGGCCTTGAGCTCGACGCGGTTGACGCGGATGCCCCACTTGCCGGTGGCCTCGTCGAGGACACCGCGCAGGGCCGCGTTGATCTCCTCGCGGGAGGTCAGGGTCCGTTCCAGGTCCATGCCGCCGATGATGTTGCGGAGCGTGGTGACGGTCAGCTGCTCGATGGCCTGGATGTAGCTGGCGACCTCGTAGGTCGCGGCGCGCGCGTCGGTCACCTGGTAGTAGATGACCGTGTCGATGTTGACGACCAGGTTGTCCTGGGTGATCACCGGCTGCGGCGGGAACGGCACGACCTGTTCACGCAGGTCGATGCGGTTGCGGATGGTGTCTATGAACGGGACGACGATGTTGAGGCCCGCGTTGAGTGTTCGCGTGTAGCGGCCGAAGCGCTCGACGATGGCCGCGCTCGCCTGCGGGATGACTTGGATCGTCTTGATCAGGGCGATGAAGACCAGCACCACCAGAATGATCAGAACGATGATGACCGGTTCCATCGTCGGCTCCCCGTGCCCTTCTTTGCATCGGCGTTTTCGGAAGATCTTATGCTTGTTGAAGATCTTGCTGGTCGAGTCTGACAGACCGTCGTTTGGCCCGTGGGGCGTTCTGTTCAGTACGTCCTGCGAGGTCACATGACGATCGCCGTGGCGCCTTCGATGTCCACGACGTCGACTTCCTGACCCACCTCGTAGGTGCGGTCGGTGTCGAGCGAACGGGCCGACCAGATCTCCCCGGCCAGCTTGATCCGGCCACCGCCGGAGCCGTCGACGCGCTCCAGCACGACGGCCTGCTTGCCCTTCAACGCGTCGATGCCGGTGGCGAGTTGGGGTCGCTGCCCGCGGTGCCGGTTGGCGATGGGCCGTACGACGGCGATGAGCGCGACCGATACGGCGGCGAAGACGAGCACCTGGACGACGACGCCGCCGCCGAGTCCGGCGACGATCGCGGCCGCGACGGCGCCCACGGCGAGCATGCCGAACTCCGGCATCGCGGTCACCACGAGCGGGATTCCGAGCGCTGCCGCGCCTACCAGCCACCACACCCATGCGTCGATGTCGTTCACATGGTCATGGTAGGTCCGCAAGTCCCGTCGCGGACAGGGCGCGATGGGGCGGGAAGGGGCTTTCTACCGTTGATTTCGCGGTAGTTCGGGGTTTACGACAGCGGGAGGCCCTGCGCGGTCCAGCGCTCGCCGACCTGCTCGACGACGAGCGGGAGGCCGAAGCAGAGGGAGAGGTTGCGGGAGCTGAGTTCGAGCTCCAGCGGGCCGGCGGCCAGGACCCTGCCCTGGCGGATCATCAGGACGTGCGTGAAGCCGGGCGCGATCTCCTCGACGTGGTGCGTCACCATGATCATCGAGGGGGCGATCGGGTCGCGGGCGAGGCGGCCGAGACGGCGGACCAGGTCTTCGCGGCCGCCGAGGTCGAGGCCGGCGGCCGGCTCGTCGAGGAGCAGCAGCTCGGGGTCGGTCATCAGGGCGCGGGCGATGAGGGTGCGCTTGCGCTCGCCCTCGGAGAGGGTGCCGAACCGGCGCTCCAGGAAGTCGCTCATGCCGAGGCGGTCGAGGAAGGCGCGGGCGCGCTGCTCGTCGATGTCCTCGTACTCCTCCTGCCAGCCGGCGGTCATGCCGTAGGCGGCGGTGAGCACGGTCTGCAGGACGGTCTGGCGCTTGGGCAGCTTGTCGGCCATGGCGAGACCGGCCATGCCGATGCGGGGGCGCAGTTCGAAGACGTCGGTACCGGGCCGGCCGAGGGTCTCGCCGAGGATGGTGGCGGTGCCCTGGCTGGGGTAGAGGTAGCTGGAGGCGACGTTCAGGAGGGTGGTCTTGCCGGCGCCGTTCGGGCCGAGGATGACCCAGCGCTCGCCCTCCTTGACCGACCAGGAGACCTGGTCCACCAGAGCCCGGCCCTCACGGACCACGGATACGTCCTGAAGCTCCAGAACATCGCTCATGAGCGCGTTGTCTCCCCTTGCAGTGTGGCCGGTCTCGGCTGTCGCGTTCGCCTGTGGCGTGGTCCGGCGCGCCGGTGGGCGCAGCCCTCATGGAAATCTACGCCACCGGTCGGCCGCTCCATTCCATCGGTCCGGTCCTTAGGGTGGGGCCATGCTTTCGGAACCACGTTCAGGACGCCTCGCAGCCTGGGGAAATGCCCTGTTGGCCGGACTTGTCTCGCCGGACGACGCCGTGCTCGCCATCGTCGGCGAGGACGCGGTGCACCGTGTGGAGGGGCTGCCGGGTGAGTCGGGTCCCGTCGGTCTGACGCTCGCTCTCGGGCGGCTGCGGACGCTCGGGGCGAGCGGGTTGCGGGTCGCGCTGCCCGCGCCCGGGCATCCGCTGGGGCTGAGCGGACCGCCGGAGTTCAACGCGCGGGCGCTGGACGCCGAGGAGGCGGTGATCTGCTTCGGGGCGGCGCTCGGGCTGGTTCCGGAGGTGTACGAGGCCGGGCCCGCCGGGGACGTGCACGTCGAGGTGGTGTGGCACTGCCTGGCGGTGCGGGAGGCGCCGCCCGCCGATGTGCCGTCGCTGGGTGAGGCCGAGCGGGAGCTGGCGGAGGCTCTGCGGGAGGCGACCGAGGTGCTGTCGCGGCTGGATCTGGCCGGGTCGGGTCCGGTGGCCGAGGCGGCGATCGACGCGTACCGGGCGCGGGCCGAGCGGGGCCGGGAGGCGCTGGCGCCGGGGTATCCGCCACGGGCGGTGCGGGTGCTGGAGCTGGCGCAGCGGGTGGCGCTGCTGGTGTCACTGGCGTACGAGAACGGGCCCGGGGGTGCGGTGAGCGCCTCCGAGCTGGCCGTGCGGGCGCAGGCGCTGCGGCCGGTGGAGCGGACGGCTCGGCGGGCGCAGGTGGCGGCGTACAACGCGATGGTGGAGGAGCGTGAGCGGTGAGTCGTACGTCATGGTGACTGCCTCGGGGTCTGTCCCCGGGGCACCTGCCGGCCCTGCGGGCCTTGTCCTCGAGCTCCGGACGGGCTGGATCGGATGCCTCGCCCGCATGTTGCCGGACGGCCGGGCGGGCGGCTGTGATCGCCTCTCGTCCGCAAGCGCCGGACGGGCTGGATCGGTTCGCACGCGCGGGAGGGGCCCCAGGAGTCCTTGTCGACTCGTGGGGCCCCTCCGGGGTGGTGCGGGTCAGCCGTTGACGCCGGTGTTGCCGAACGCGGGGTTCAGCAGACCGATGACGTTCACGCTGTCGCCGACGACGTTCACCGGGATGTGGACCGGGACCTGGACGACGTTGCCGGAAGCGACGCCCGGCGACTTCACGGCCGCGCCCTCGGCACCCGCGTCGGCGAAAGCGGCACCGGCGGACGCGCCGGCGGCGATACCGGCGACGGTGAGCGCTACGGCTGCCTTCTTGGCGATGTTCATGAGAAGCGTTCCTCCTGCGTTTGCGTGTTCGACCCGGCCGCGGGTCGTTGGCTGGTCAACGCGGCAGTGCTCCGTAACGGCACGCGTCGCCGGCTTCAAGCGCCCGTTCGGGTCAATGGAACGTACAAGCTGACCGGCCTGCCGGTGGGCACGGGAGGCCGGGGTCACCACCTGCCGACGGCAGGCGTCAGTGGTTGAGGCCGAGGTTGCCGAAGGCGGGGTTCAGCGCACCGATGACGTTCACGCTGTTGCCGACCACGTTCACCGGGACGTCCACGGGGGCCTGCACGAGGTTGCCCGAGGCGACGCCGGGCGAACCGGCGGCCTGGCCGTGGGCGACGGCGCCGTCGGTGGCGGAGGCCATGCCGGCACCCGCGGCGATCAGCCCGCCGGCCACCATCGTCACGGCCGCTGCCTTCTTCAGCTTGTTCACTTCTGAGCCCTCCTGGTGATGACCGCGGCAGTCGCCGCGGCACGCACTGGAGAACGGCGGAGATCCCCGGAGGATGCGCCATCCGGGGGACATTCCCACGACGGTATGAATCTCAGCCCGGAGCGGAACCGTCCGTATTGACGTACCTGGTCGCTCCGGCGCACCGACCGGGGCGTGGATCAGCCGGTCACGCCGTGGCGGACGGCCCACAGGGCGGCCTGGGTGCGGTCGGCGAGGTCGAGTTTCATCAGGATGTTCGAGACGTGCGTCTTGACGGTCTTCTCGGAGAGGACCAGCGCCCGGGCGATCTCCCGGTTGGAGCGGCCGTCCGCTATCAGGGTCAGCACCTCACGCTCCCGCTCCGTCAGCGAACCGCCCCTGCCATGCCCCGAGTTGGTGACCTCCTGGGACAACAGGGCGCCCGCGACCTCGGGTTGGAGCAGGATGTGGCCGGCGTGGACGGAGCGGATGGCGCCGGCCAGGGCGTCGGGGTCCACGTCCTTGTAGACGTAGCCGGCGGCGCCCGCGCGCAGGGCCGGGACCACCGTGCGCTGCTCGGTGAAGCTGGTGACGATCAGCACGCGCACGGGGTTGTCCAGTTCGCGCAGCTTGCGCAGGGCCTCGACGCCGTCCATGCCCGGCATCTTGACGTCCATGAGGACGACGTCGGGCCTGAGTTCCTCGGCGCGGGCCACTCCCTCGGCGCCGTCCGCCGCCTCGCCGACCACCTCGATGTCGTCCTGCACCTCCAGGAAAGTGCGCAGGCCACGGCGGACCACCTGGTGGTCGTCGACGAGCAACACCCTGATCGCGTCAGCCACCGGGGACCTCCATCTCGATCGTGGTGCCCTTTCCGGGCGCCGATTCGACGGTCAGGCCGCCGCCGGCCCCGTCCGCCCGGTCCCGCATGGAGACCAGGCCGAGGTGGCGGCCGCCGCGCCGTACTGACTGCGGGTCGAAGCCGCACCCGTCGTCCGTGACCCGCAGGACGGCCCCGCCGGCCCGGCGCACGAGGGTGACGTCGACGTGCCGGGCGCCGGAGTGCCGCAGCGCGTTGTGCAGGGCCTCCTGGGCGACGCGGAGCACGGCCTCCTCCTGAGCGGCGGGCAGCGCCCGGACGCCGTCCGCGCCGAAGGTCACGCGCGCGGTGTGGGCGCGGTCGAGGACCTGGACGTGGGTACGGAGGGTGGCGACCAGGCCGTCCTCGTCCAGCGCGGCGGGGCGCAACTCGACCACGGCGGCGCGCAGTTCGTCGGCGGCCTCGGCGGCGAGCGCGGCCACCTGCTGCAACTCGCCCTTGGCGCGGGAGGGATCGCGGTCGACCAGGGCGGCGGCCGCCTGGGCGGTCAGGCGCAGGGAGAACAGCTTCTGGCTGACCGCGTCGTGCAGTTCGTGGGCGAGCCGGGAGCGTTCCTCGGCGATCGTCAGTTCCCGGCTGCGTTCGTAGAGGCGGGCGTTGGTGAGGGCGATCGCCGCGTGCTGGGCGAGGAGTGCGAGCAGTTCCTCGTCCTCGGGGGTGAAGCCGCAGCTCCCCTGCTGTTTCTCGCAGTTCTTGTTGGCGAGGAACAGCGCGCCGATGACCTCGTCGCCGTCCCGGATGGGCAGGCCGAGGAAGTCGGACATGTCGGGGTGGGCGGCGGGCCAGCCCTCGAAGCGGGGGTCCTGGCGCACGTCGGCGAGGCGCTCGGTCCTCGCCTCGCGCAGCATCGCGGCGAGGATGCCGTGCTGGCGCGGGAGGGGGCCGATGGCCTTCCACTGGGCGTCGCTGACGCCGTCCACGACGAACTGGGCGAAACCGCCGTGGTCGTCGGGGACCCCGAGGGCGGCGTACTGGGCGTCGAGCAGTTCACGGGCCGAGGCCACGATCGTCTTGAGGACGTCGCGGACCTCCAGGTGCCTGCTCATGGCCAGCAGCGCGGAGCTCACCGCGGCGAGGCCGGACCGGGGGCCTTGACTCATGCCCTCACGGTACCGGCGGCCTGTGACAGCGCGGATCGGACCGGTGACGGCCACCGCCCCGGTCTCTGGTCCTAGGTCCGGGGTCGGGGATGGACGGCGTAGGACGAACGGCCCCGCCGGGCTGCGGCCCGCGCCCGAGGCGGGACGGGCGGCCCCGTTCCTACGGTGGGGTCGGCGCCGCAAGGACGGCGCGACGGACGAGGGGACGGTGGAGACATGCCGGTGGCGATGATCACGGGGGCGTCGAAGGGGCTGGGGCGGGCGCTCGCCGGGGCGCTGGCCGCCAAGGGCTGGGACCTGGTGCTGGACGCCAGGGGGGCCGGGGTGCTGGCGGAGGCGGCGAAGGAGGTCGCCGCGCACGGCACGCGTGTGGAGGCCGTGCCGGGGGACGTCACGGACGCCGGGCACCGCGCCGGTCTGGTGGCCGCGGCGCGCGGTCTCGGCGGCCTGGACCTGCTGGTGCACAACGCGAGCGCGTTGGGGGCCGAGCCGCTCCTGCGGCTGGCCGAGCTGCCCCTGGAGGGGCTGCGGCGGGCGCTGGAGGTGAACGTGGTGGCCGCGCTGGGCCTGGTCCGGGAGGCGCTGCCGCTGCTGCGCGCGTCGGCGGCGGGGACGGTGATCGCGGTCAGTTCGGACGCGGCCGCCGAGGCGTACGAGACGTGGGGCGGTTACGGGGCGTCGAAGGCGGCCCTCGACCAGCTGACGGCGGTGCTGGGTGTGGAGGAGCCGGAGCTGCGCGTCTGGGCGGTGGACCCCGGGGACATGGCCACGGACCTGTACGCGGCGGCCGTACCGCAGGACGACGGGCCGCGACCGGCACCGGAGGATGTGGTGCCGGCGTTCCTGCGGCTGCTGGACGAGCGTCCGGTGAGCGGCCGCTACGCGGCTCCCGCCCTGGTGGAGGGCCGATGACGCTGGCGGTGCGGGTGCCGCAGGCGTTGTCGGCGCGGGTGCCGGCGGAGCAGCGCGGGCCCGGGCTGGACCGGGACGCCGTACGACTGCTGGTGTCGCGTGGCACGGAGGTGTCGCACCACGCGTTCGCGGAGCTGCCGCGGTTGCTGCGGGCCGGGGACCTGCTGGTCGTCAACACGTCATCGACGCTGGCCGCCGCCGTCGACGGCCGGGTGGGGCACGCGCGCGTGGTCGTGCACTTCTCGACGCGCGGGGACGACGGGCGGTGGGCGATCGAACTGCGGGAACCGGACGGGCGGGGCACCACACGCGCGCGTGCGGGTGGGCCCGCCGGAACACGGGTCCGGCTTCCCGGGGGGACGCGGCTGGTCGTGGAGGAGCCGGTGGGTGCGGGCGGTGATCGGCTGTGGTGGGCCCGGGTGTGCGGGCCCGAGGTGCTCGGGGCCCCGCGCGCGGCGGGGGCCGGGGTGCTCGGGACGCTGCGGGAGTTCGGGCGGCCGATCCGCTACTCCTACACCGAGCGGGACCAGCCGCTGTCCGCTTACCAGACGGTGTTCGCGCTGCCGTCCGCCGACGGGGCGGGCAGCGCGGAGATGCCGAGCGCGGCGCGGCCCTTCACCGCGCGGCTGGTGGCGGAGCTGGTGAGCCGGGGGGTGCAGTTCGCCCCGGTCACGCTGCACACCGGGGTGGCGTCGGCGGAGTCGCACGAGCCGCCGTATCCGGAGTGGTTCGCGGTGCCGGAGGCGTCGGCGCGGCTGATCAACGCGGTGCGGGCGGGTGCGGGCCGGGTCGTGGCGGTCGGTACGACGGCCGTGCGGGCGGTGGAGTCCGCCGCGGGCGGCGACGGGGTGGTCCGGGCGGCCGAGGGCTGGACGGGGCTCGTGGTGACGCCGGAACGGGGTGTGCGGGTGGTGGACGGGCTGCTGACCGGGCTGCACGAGCCGCGGGCGTCGCATCTGCTGATGCTGGAGGCGATCGCCGGGAGTGCGGCCGTCGACCGCGGGTACGAGGAGGCGGTGGCCGAGCACTACCTGTGGCACGAGTTCGGGGACGTGCACCTCGTCCTTCCGCCGTCCACCGGAGCGGGGAACTCCTCACGCTGAGCATTGCGCCCGCAACCGCTGGTGAGGTCGGGGGCCGCCGCGTGTGAGCCCGCGCATAGGGCCCAGATCACGTACGAAGGGGCATAGGAGATGGACATGTCCCTTATGAGCGGCAAAGACGGTCCAGTCTGTCCCGATTTGCCCTTCCCTGATCCACTATCGAGGATCGTACGTCACACCTTTGCCTCTGGATTTTGCGCCCGCTAAGAATTGCTCTCGTCGCTCAGCGCCGCGGATGTCGTCCGCGGCGTTTGTGCCGGAAGCACCCGTCCCCGCCGGACGAAGAGCGACCTCCGCGCTATCCGAAGAGGTCCGTCAGCCATGCCCCAGAACACCACCGCCCGAAGTCAGCGCCGCGTGCTCACCAGGACGCACAAGGCCGCGATCGCCGGTGTCGCCACCCTCGGTGCCGCCGCCCTGGCGTTCACCGCCGTCCCCGGTCACGGGCAGACGACGACCTCCGACGCCGCCGTCTCCTCGGCGCAGGTGGCCTACACCTCGGAGCAGTTCAAGGGCACGGCCGACGTCACGGAGCAGTTCGCCCGCACCAGCCTGCAGGGCAAGGCCGCCGCCAAGGAGAAGGCCGCGGCGGACGCGGTCGCGAAGAAGAAGGCCGCGGCCGAGGCCGCCGCGAAGAAGAAGGCGGCCGCCAGGGCCGCCGCGCAGGCCGCCGCCAAGAAGAAGGCCGAGCGGGAGCGCAGGGCCAAGCAGACGGCGAGCCGCTCGGTCAAGCGCATCGAGTTCAAGACCGTCGCCGCGAAGACCTACAGCAACAACCTCGACGGCTGGATCAGGCATTCGCTGGACATCATGCGGTCCAAGGGCATTCCGGGCTCCTACAGCGGCCTGCACCGCAACATCATGCGGGAGTCCTCGGGCAACCCGAAGGCGATCAACGGCTGGGACATCAACGCCATCAACGGCATCCCCTCCAAGGGCCTGCTCCAGGTGATACCGCCGACCTTCACGGCGTACCACGTCGCCGGGACCTCCTGGAACATCTACGACCCGGTGGCCAACATCACCGCGGCCGCCAACTACGCGGCGGACAAGTACGGCTCGATCGACAACGTCGACAGCGCGTACTGAGGTCGGCGCGGACCTCTGCACGCGGACGCCGAAGGGCGGCACCCTCCTGACGGGGTGCCGCCCTTCGGCGCCGTACGGCGACCGCTACTTGCGCATGACCTCGGGCTCGTGGCGGCGCAGGAAGCGGGCCACGAAGAAGCCGCAGACCACGCCGAGGACGATCAGCGCGGCCATGTCCATGGTCCACGCGCCGACGGTGTGCTCCCACAGCGGGTCCGTGGCGCCCCCGTCCTTGGGCGGGCTGATCTTGTTGAAGTCGAGCGTGGCGCCCGCGGCGCCGACCGCCCAGCGCGAGGGCATCAGGTACGAGAACTGGTTGACGCCGACCGCGCCGTTCAGGGTGAACAGGCAGCCGGTGAACACGACCTGGATGATCGCGAACATCACCAGCAGCGGCATGGTCTTCTCCGCCGTCTTCACCAGCGAGGAGATGATCAGGCCGAACATCATCGCGGTGAAGCCCAGCGCCATGACCGGGATGGACAGCTCCAGCATGGTGGCGCTGCCGAGGACCAGGCCCTGCTTCGGGATCTCACGGCTCGCGAACCCGATGACGCCGACCATCAGGCCCTGCAGCACGGTGATCACACCGAGCACGAACACCTTGGACATCAGGTACGCGGAGCGGGACAGGCCGGTCGCGCGCTCCCGCTCGTAGATGACCCGTTCCTTGATCAGCTCACGGACGGAGTTGGCCGCGCCGGCGAAGCAGGCGCCGACCGCGAGGATCAGCAGGACCGTGGTGGCGGTGCCGTTCGGGATGATCCTGCCCTGCGCGTTGGGCGGGTTGGGCAGCAGGCTGTTGCCGGAGTCGATGAGCAGGCTCACCGCGCCCAGGACGGCCGGCAGGATCACCATCAGCGCCAGGAAGCCCTTGTCCGAGGCGATCACCGAGGTGTAGCGGCGCACCAGAGTGACGAACTGCGACATCCAGCCCTGCGGCTTCGGCGGCTTCATGGCCTGCATCGGCGGCATCTGTACGGACTGTGCGGCAACGGCGTCGATGTCCGCGGCGTACATCTGGTAGTGCTGTGAGCCCCTCCAGCGTCCAGCCCAGTCGTAGTCGCGGTAGTTCTCGAAAGCGGAGAAGACGTCGGCCCAGGTGTCGTAGCCGAAGAAGTTCAGCGCCTCCTCCGGCGGGCCGAAGTAGGCGACCGCGCCGCCGGGCGCCATCACGAGGAGCTTGTCGCAGATCGCCAGCTCGGCCACGGAGTGCGTGACGACGAGGACCGTACGGCCGTCGTCGGCGAGGCCGCGCAGCAGCTGCATGACGTCGCGGTCCATGCCCGGGTCGAGGCCGGAGGTCGGCTCGTCCAGGAAGATCAGCGACGGCTTGGTGAGCAGTTCCAGGGCCACGGAGACGCGCTTGCGCTGGCCGCCGGACAGGGAGGTGACCTTCTTCTCCTTGTGGATGTCCAGCTTCAGTTCGCGCAGCACCTCGTCTATGCGGGCCTCGCGCTCGGCGCCCGTGGTGTCCGCCGGGAAGCGCAGCTTGGCCGCGTACTTGAGGGCCTTCTTGACGGTCAGTTCCTTGTGCAGGATGTCGTCCTGCGGGACCAGACCGATGCGCTGGCGCAGCTCGGCGAACTGCTTGTACAGGTTGCGGTTGTCGTAGAGGACGTCGCCCTGGTTGGCCGGGCGGTAGCCCGTGAGCGCCTTGAGCAGCGTCGACTTGCCGGAGCCCGAGGGGCCGATGACCGCGATGAGCGACTTCTCCGGGACGCCGAAGGAGACGTCCTTGAGGATCTGCTTCCCGCCGTCGACCGTGACGGTCAGATGGCGCGCCGAGAACGACACCTCACCGGTGTCGACGAACTCCTCGAGACGGTCGCCGACCAGGCGGAACGTCGAGTGACCGACACCCACGATGTCGTTCGGGTCGAGCAGCGCCGAGCCGCCCTTGGCGATCGGCTGGCCGTTGACGTAGGTGCCGTTGTGCGAGCCCAGGTCGCGGATCTCGAACCGGCCGTCGGGCGTGGCGTGGAACTCCGCGTGGTGACGGGAGACCTGGAGGTCGGAGACGACCAGTTCGTTCTCCAGGGCACGGCCGATGCGCATGACCCGGCCGAGCGAGAACTGGTGGAACGTGGTCGGGCTGCGGTCCCCGTAGACCGGCGGCGCCCCCGCGCCACCACCGGGACCCTGCTGCTGCGGGAACTGCGGGGCGGCGGCCTGTTGCGGCTGCGGCCGGCCTGCCTGCGGGGCCTGCGGCTGCGGCGGAGCCTGCTGTGCCCAGCCCGGGCCCGCGCCCTGCGCCGCGAACGGCTGCTGCTGCGGCTGCGCCTGGGGCGTCGCGACGGCGGCGGCGCCGCTGACGCTCACGAGCGGTCCGTCGGTCGCGTTGCCGAGGTGGACGGCCAGCCCGGGGCCGATCTCCATGCGGTGGATCCGCTGCCCCCGCACGTACGTGCCGTTGGTACTGCCGTGGTCCTCGATCGCCCAACCGCCGCTCCCCCAGCTGATCGTGGCGTGACGCCAGGAGACCCTGGCGTCGTCGAGCACGATGTCCCCCTGCGGATCACGTCCGAGGGTGTACGGCCTGGACGTGTCGAGCGTCCAGGTCCTGCCATTCGATTCCAGTACGAGTTCCGGCACTCCATGCCCCACTGAGTAGTCCCCCGAGTTACCCCCAACACAGGGAGTCTAGGGATGTCGAACATCGTCGGGAACTATTTCAGGCTCGGCCCCCTGACCGAAAGCCGGGCCTTGTGAAGACCGCGCGCGGGCGCTTGCGCCGTTTCCGTTGACGGGGTTGAAACCGGCCCGGAGAGTGGTAATCCACGCGAGGGGGACAAGTGCGGTGGCCGGCCGCGCCGTGGATCGGGGGGTCTGCCATGAGGTCGTCGACGAGCGTCACCACCAAGCCCTACGGGACGAAGGTGCCATGGGGCGACGTACTGCTGTCCGCGATCGCCGCCGTGAGCTGGGCGTTGATCGGGATGGCGGGTACGGCCGCGCTCGGCCTGCATCTGCTGGAGGCGGACACGGCGGGCTCGCTCGGTCCGATGACCGCGGCCGTCGTGGCGCTCGGGTCCGGCGGTTCGGTCACGCCGTCGGGCGACGTGTCCGCGTTCGGCCTGTCGGGCGCGCAGGCGAACACCGCCATCGAGATCACGCCACTGGGCGTGAGCCTGGTCGGCGCCCTGCTGCTGAGCTGGTTCTTCCTACGGTCGCTGCGGGCTGCGGGAGTTGTGATCACGCCCGCCGAACTCCTCGCGCGCGCGGGCGCGGTGGTGGCGCTGTTCACCGCGATGCTGGGCGGGCTCGCCTGGGCCGGCCACGACGTCATCACGATCGACGGCGCCACGTTGGGGCTGGACGACCTGCCCGGTGGCGCGGGAGGCGGCGGTCTCAAGGTTCCGGGGCTGGGTGACATCGGCGGACTGCTGCCGGACCGGCTCGGTGACCTCGTGCACGCGAAGGCGGCGGTCGGCTTCACCGTCGACACCGCGCCCACCCTGCTCGGCGGCCTCGCCTGGTCGGCCGGGATCCTGCTGATCGCCCTGCTCGCCTCGCGCCGCACTCCCCTGCCGCGCGGCCTCGACGCCGCCCACCGGGTGGTGCGGCCGGCCGCGTCCGCGCTCGTCACGGTGCTGCTGACGGCCGTGGCGGCGGGGCTCGCGGCCGCCGTCTACGCGTCGGTCGGCGACGACCACCCCAGGCGGATCGCGGGCGCCGCGCTGCTCGGCGCACCCAACGGGACGTGGCTGGGCATCCCTATCGGCCTGTTCGTGCCGTACGACGGACAGGCCACCGGCGTCCTGACCAAGCTGCTGCCGCATCCGCTCGACGACCTGCTGAGCACGAAGTCCGACCGGCCGGTCACGCTGGGACGACTGGCCGAACTCGACGGACGGGTGTGTCTGCTGGGCGTCGGCGCCGCGCTGATGATGCTGCTGGCGGGGGTGCTGACGGCGGTACGGACGCCGGTGGCGGGTGGGGCGGGGGGCGAGGGCGGTGGCGGTGGCGGAACCCGGGCCGGTGGAGTCGGCGGGGGCGATGGAGTCGGCGGGGTCGGCGGAGTCGGCGGAACCAGGGCGCTGCGGAGCGAGACGGTCCTCGGTTTCGCGGGGCGGTGTGCGCTGCGGCTGGGTGTCGCGACCGCGCTGGCGCTGCCGCTGCTGGGGTGGCTGACCACGGTCTCGGTGGACGCCTCGCTGTCCGTGCTCGGCTTCGACGCCTTCGGGGCGGGGGTCCGGCTGAACGGACACCTCGGTGCGGCGCTGGTGCTCGGCGCGCTCTGGGGCGCGGGAGCGGGAGCCGTCGGGGCCCTGCTGGCCCGGGCCTGTGGCGCGGCGGGACGACGTGCGGCTCCGCTGGCACGGGGTGTCGTGGCGAGGGCGGGGCCGGGGCCGAACGGGCTTGGTGGGACGGGAGTTGGGGTACCGGGAGCGCCCGGGGGTGGGCTGCCTGCGGGTGGGCCGCTGGGACATCCGGGGTACGCCGGCCCGGCCGGGCCGGGGTCCGGTCCGTACGGGAGCGGGGCGGGGCCCCACTCGGGCGGGCGAGCACCGTACGAGAACCGGAGCGGGGCCCACGGCGGGAGCCGACCGTCGGCGGAAGTGACCTGGCCGTCCGCGGAAGGGTCCGGAGCGTATGCGGGAGGGGCCGGGCCGCATGCGAGGCAGGGCGGCGGGCCCCACAGGGAGCAGAACGACGGGCCGTCCAGCGGGCAGAGGAGCGGGCCCTACGGCGGGGGGAACGGGGCGCAGGCGGGGGCGGGCGGGCCGGGCATCGGTGATTCCGGGGGCCCCGGAGACGGGCCCGGAGCGCGGGGCGGCGGGGCAGCGCCGTACGCCGGGGAGCCCGGGGCGCGTGCCGGAGCGGGCGGTTCATATGCGGGTAGGCCCGGGCCGCGGGGCCGGGAACCTGGGGCGCCGGCCGGTGAGCCCGGGGCGCCGGCCGGTGCGGGCGGGCGGCCGTCCGCGCGTGGGCCCGGATCACCTGCCGGGGAGTCGGGTCCGTACGTGCCCGGGATCCCGCACCGTCCGCCGAACCCGGACACCAATCCGTACCTGCGGATGCCGGACGGCGTGCGCGGCGAGGCGCCGGAGCCGGAGGATGCCCGGCCGGACGGCGTGTGGGAACCGCAGGACGCGCGGCCCGGCACCGGGGGCGCGGGACCCGAGGGCGAGGGGGCCCGCCCGCCGGACGCGGTTCCGCCGGCCGGGGAGGGGCGGCGGCCCGGGGGCTCCCGGCCGTCTCCCGACGTGTACGGCGCGCCCACGGTGGCCCGGCCGCTCACCCCGCCGCCGCGGCGGTCGCCGGGGTCGCAGCCGGACAAACGCCGGTCGCCGTCCTCCGACGACGGGCCTCCGCCGCCGCCCCCGCCACCGCCCGCACCGCCTCGGCGGCCCAAGGGGCCACGGTGACCGAGAGCCGTGACCGGCGAGGTTCACGGGCCTCCGCGCACCGACGCCGGAGCGGCCCCGGCGTAGGCTGTTCGTGGCCGTCCGGTGGGCCGGCCGTAAGGCTTTCGCCACCGTTTCGACACCGATTGTTCCGTGTCCGTCAGGCGGACCGCCCGCGCGTGAGGCACTGCGTGCCGGATACGGTGAGAACACCATGAACGCTTCGCAGACCTCCGACGTACCCACTCTTCTCGTCAAGATCTTCGGCAGGGACACGCCGGGCATCACGGCCGGTCTCTTCGACACCCTCGCGGCCTTCTCCGTCGACGTCGTCGACATCGAGCAGGTCGTCACCCGGGGGCGGATGGTGTTGTGCGCGCTCGTGACCGAGCCCCCGCAGGGGCTCGAGGGCGACCTGCGCTCCACCGTCCACAGCTGGGCGGAGTCGGTGAAGATGCAGGCCGAGATCATCTCCGGCCGGGGCGACAACCGGCCGCGCGGACTCGGCCGTTCCCTGGTCACCGTGCTGGGCCACCCGCTGACCGCCGAGGCCACGGCTGCCGTCGCCGCCAGGATCACCAAGGCCGGCGGCAACATCGACCGTATCTTCCGCCTCGCCAAGTACCCGGTGACGGCTGTGGAGTTCGCCGTGTCCGGCGTGGAGACCGAGCCGCTGCGCACCGCGCTGGTGACCGGCGCGGCGGAGGTCGGCGTGGACGTGGCGGTCGTGGCGGCGGGCCTGCACCGGCGCGCGCAGCGCCTGGTCGTCATGGACGTGGACTCGACACTCATCCAGGACGAGGTGATCGAGCTCTTCGCCGCGCACGCCGGCTGCGAGGACGAGGTCGCCGAGGTGACGGCGGCCGCCATGCGCGGGGAGCTGGACTTCGAGCAGTCGCTGCACGCGCGTGTGGCGCTGCTGGAGGGGCTGGACGCGTCGGTGGTGGACAAGGTGCGCAGCGAGGTCCGGCTGACCCCGGGCGCGCGCACGCTGATCCGCACGCTGAAGCGGCTCGGCTTCCAAGTCGGCGTCGTCTCCGGCGGGTTCACCCAGGTCACGGACGATCTCAAGGAGCGGCTCGGGCTGGACTTCGCCCAGGCGAACACGCTGGAGATCATCGACGGGAAGCTGACGGGCAAGGTCACCGGCGAGATCGTGGACCGGGCGGGCAAGGCGCGTCTGCTGCGGAGGTTCGCCGCCAAGGCGGGTGTCCCTCTCTCGCAGACGGTCGCGATCGGCGACGGCGCGAACGACCTGGACATGCTGAACGCGGCGGGCCTCGGGGTCGCCTTCAACGCCAAGCCGGTGGTACGGCAGGCCGCGCACACGGCGGTGAACGTCCCGTTCCTGGACACCGTCCTGTACCTGCTGGGTGTCACCCGCGAAGAGGTCGAGGCGGCCGACGCACACGTGGAGGACTGAGCCCTCGCGGGGTGGGTGTGGCGGTGGCGGCCGACCGGGGGCGGTGTGGACCGGCATGCCGTAGAAAGCAGGTGGAGGGGGCTCCGGGGGCCGGGAGTGGGTGCCGGGAGCGGGTTGGATCGGTGAAGACCGGCGGAGCCGGGTTGGAGCCGGTGGACCCGGTGGACCCGGGCGGAAACCGGTAGAGACCGGCGGACCCGGTGGGTCGGTCAGCAGCCCGCAGAGACGCGGCGGACCCCGTCGGACCGGGTAGCAGCCCGAGCCCGCGGAGACCCGGCGGACCCCGTCGGACCGGGTAGCAGCCCGAGCCCGCGGAGACCCGGCGGACCCCGTCGGACCGGGTAGGAGCCCGAGCCCGCGGAGACCCGGCGGACCCCGTCGGACCGGGTAGCAGCCCGAGCCCGCGGAGACCCGGCGGGCCTGGTAGGAGCCCGTGGATACCATCCCCCCGGGTGGCGGGGCAGAAGCTGATGAAGACGTGGCACGACCGCTCGGAAGCCGGCGGATCCCGCCGCACCGGGTGGGGGCAGTGGAAACCGGCGGCCCGGTGGAGACCCGGCCAGCCAGGCCGGAAGCCGGTAGACACCAGCGACCCCGGTGACAGGACAGAAGCCGGTGAAGACTCGCCGGGACGGCCCGGAGGCCAGTGGAAGCCGGCACCCCGATGGAAACCCTGCCGGCCCGGGTCGAGCCGGGGGACAGCGGCGCCCCGGTGACAGGACAGAAGCCGTTGAAGGCACGGCGCGACCGCGCGGAAGCTGGAGGAGACCCGGCGGAACCCGGTGGAGACCGGCGCACCTCGCGGAACCGGGCAGGAGCCGGCGGAGACCGGCCGACCTGGCAGGACCGTACGGAACGATGGGAACGATGGAGACCCGGTGGTGGCACGGCCCAGCCGAAACCCACCCCCGTCCGCCACGCCCGGCAGGACCGGCCACCGTCGCCACGCCCGACTTCACAGCCGCACCCCGCCCGAGAGCCGCACCCCACCCCACGCATGGGCAACCGGCGGGCACCCACGCTCACGCCGCCGGAACCGACCGCCCAGCCCCGTCAGTCCGACGGTGCCCAGTAGTCCGTCAGTCTCGCCACGCCCGGTTCGAGGCTCTTCCAGGGGCCGTCGAAGGACAGCACGGCGAAGGCCGCGGCCGGGAAGCCGCGGCTGGTCATCCGCTCGCGGGCGTCTCCCTCGGCCGAGCCGGCCAGGACGTCGGTGAGACCCTGCACGCCGGGGTTGTGGCCGATCAGGACCACGTCCTGCGCGTCGTCGGGGGTTTCGTTGAGGAGGGCGATCAGCTCACCGGGCGAGGCCTCGTAGATCCGCTCCTCGTAGACGGTTTTCGGCCGGTGCGGGAGCTCGTGGACGGCGAGCTTCCAGGTCTCCCGGGTCCGGACCGCGGTGGAGCAGAGGGCCAGGTCGATGGGCATACCGCTGTCGACCAGCTTGCGTCCGGCGACCGCGGCGTCCAGGCGGCCCCGCTCAGCGAGCGGCCGCTCGTGGTCGGGGACCTCTGGCCAGTCGGCTTTCGCATGCCGGAAGACAATGATCTTGCGGGGTTCTGCGACGCTCATAACACCCAGCTTCGCATGAAACACGCCATGCGGCGCAGGGAGTTGACATGCGGCTTCACCGGTGCGAGGTGATCACGGGGACGGGCCCGGCACACCAGGTCAGCGGCCGAGCAGCTCCTGCAGGCGCTGGAAGACCTGGGTGATCGCGGGGTCACCGGTCGCGGCCTGCGCGTCGGACGGGTTCAGTATCAGCACGAGGAGCGTGATGAAGGCGAGCGCGGGCAGCGCCAGGGCCCACCAGGGCAGCCGGATGTCGACGCCGCCCCGGGGAGCCGGGTGGGGCCTGGTGTGCGTAGGGGCCGACATGAGTGCCTCCGCGGGTCGGGGTGGTCCGTGGTCGAGATCCGTGTCCGTCCGTCGCGGCCACATCTCGAAGCTACGGAATCCGGGGGTCTCAACCCATCCGGAGATCCACCCAGTTGACCCTGACACTCACCCCCTAGGGGGTTGGGGGGCTAACCCCACCACCGGTCCGGCGCGGGGCCGGTCCGAGTCCGGTCAGGGCGAGGCGATCGACGCGATGACGGCGATGATCACGAAGATGGCGAAGAACGCGCCGAAGACGAGCAGCATCTTCTTCTGGCCGTTCTGGGGGTTCGGATCGAGCACTGGCATACGCCAAGTCTCGCACCCGCCGGCCGCACCGACCGCGCCGGGGGCACGTCAGCGCGCCGCCTCCTGCTCCACCATGCGGTCGCGGCCCGCCAGGACGCCGACGGCCATCTGCGGGATCATCAGGGCGGCCATCAGCGCGATGGGCGCACCCCAGCCGCCGCTGTGCTGGTAGAGCACGCCGACCAGGAGCGGCCCCGGGATCGAGATGAGGTAGCCGGTGCTCTGCGCGAAGGCCGACAGCTGGGCGACGCCCGCGCCGGTCCCGGCCCGCATGCCGACCATGGTCAGGGCCAGCGGGAAGGCGCAGTTGGCGACGCCGAGCAGCACCGCCCAGGCCCAGGCCCCGCCGGCCGGCGCGAAGTAGAGGCCGGCGTATCCGGCGAGGCCGCAGACACCGAGCACGAGCACGATCGGGCCCTGGTGGGGCAGCCGGGTGGCGACGCGCGGGATGACGAAGGCCAGGGGCACGCCCATCACCATGGTGACGGCCAGGAGCAGCCCCGCGGTGCCGGCGGAGACGCCCGCGTCCCGGAAGATCTGCGGCATCCAGCCCATCGTGATGTAGGCGGCGGTGGCCTGGAGCCCGAAGAACACGGCGAGCGCCCAGGCGGTACGGCTCCGGCTGATCCGCAGCGCGGCGCCCGCACCTTGTCCGGGCTTCCCGGCGCCCTCGCCGGGCCCGGCCGGACGCCGTCCCCCGGGCCGTTCGGCGGGCGCGGCGCGGTGTCGCAGGAACGGGACCCAGGGCAGTACGGCCGCTGCCGCGAGGGCCGCCCAGACCGCGAGGCCGGACTGCCAACTGCCGCCGAGCGCCCTCGTCATGGGCACGGTCACCGCCGCCGCGCTCGCGGTGCCGAGGGCCAGGGCCATCGAGTACAGGCCGGTCATGGAGCCGACCCGGTCCGGGAACCACTGCTTGACGATGACCGGCATCAGGACGTTGCTGACCGCGATGCCCATGAGCGCGAGGGCGCTGCCGGCCAGGAAGCCGGCCGTACCGCCCGCGTAGGGGCGTATGAGCAGGCCTGCGGTGATGGCGGCCATGCCGGCGCAGACCACCGCGCCGGCCCCGAAGCGGCGGGCCAGGCGGGGTGCGGTGACGCCGAACACGGCGAAGCAGAGCGGAGGCACGGAGGTGAGCAGACCGGCGACGCTGCCGCTCATGCCGAGGCCGTCGCGGACCTCTTCGAGAAGGGCGCCGAGGCTGGTGATGGCGGGCCGCAGGTTGAGGGCGGACAGCACGATGCCGACGACGAGCAGTCTCGTCGTCCAGGCCGCCGGCCGCGCGCGCGGGGCGGGGTCGGGGGTACTGCGCGCCGCCGGGACGGGGCCGGGTGCGGACGTCGTGGTCCGGGTCTCCTCACGTGCCATGGGGCCCATCATAGAATCATGGGATGATTGGTTGTCCATCCCCGTGTCGTCCGATCCGGCCCCGCCCGTGCGAAGGTGTGCCATGCCTCTGAGCCATCCCCGCCGCTCGGCGCTGTCCGAACAGGTCATCGCCGCGCTGCGGAACCAGATCACCTCGGGCGAGTGGCCGGTCGGCTCCCGGATCCCGACGGAACCCGAGCTGGTCGAGCAGCTGGGCGTCGCCCGCAACACCGTCCGCGAGGCCGTCCGCGCGCTCGCCCACAACGGCCTGCTGGACATCCGTCAGGGCTCCGGCACGTATGTCGCGGCCACCAGCGAGCTGGCCGGGGTGATGCACCGCCGGTTCGCCGACGCGGACCCGCGGCACATCGCGGAACTGCGCTCCACGCTGGAGTCGACCGCCGCGCGCCTGGCCGCCGAGCGGCGCACCGAGAAGGACCTCAAACAGCTCGACACCCTCCTGGTACGGCGTGAGGAGGCGTGGGAGTCGGGTGACACCGAGGCGTTCGTGGCCGCGGACGCGACCTTCCACCTGGCGGTGGTGGCCGCGTCCCACAACGACGTGATGTCGGCGATGTACGCCGACCTCGGCGAGGTGCTGCGGGACTGGCTGCGCGCGGACGTCGGCGAGGAGCTGACGCCGGAGACCCGCATGGACCACGCACGGGTGGTCGACGCGATCCGCGCGGGCGACGCGGCGGGGGCGGCGGCGGAGGGCGCCAGCTATCCGCTGCGGTGCCGCCCCGGCCGGCTCAGCTCGCCCGCCGCTGGTGGCTGACCCACGCCGAGGCGACCTCCTTCCAGCAGCGCCCGGTGAGCCGTACGGTCGTCGCCGGCCCGGCCTCCACCGGGGCGCTGTCGGTGTCGAGGTCCCACCAGCGGTCGCACTCGACGTGCAGGCTCACCCGGTCGGTGTCGACGTAGGGGTTGTGGCAGTAGGCGACCACGTGGGAGCCGAGGACGCTGGTGCGGCACGCGGCGCCGAAGGGCTCGGGGTTGTGCGGTCCGCCGGTGCCCACGCGCGCGTGGGGGATCGCTCCGTACGGCAGGGACATCACGAGCGCGACGGCGACGGTCACTGAGGCCAGGCTTCGGGACAGGCGCACAAGGGGACCTCCTCGGCCGTACTGGGGAGGGGGAACACGCGAGGGACGCTTGCTCCAGCGTGCCGGTGCGCACCGTCCTCCCGCCCGGCGGGTGGGCCGTCCGGGTGACATGCCGAGGGCCCGCGTCCGGCTGGACGCGGGCCCTCGAACGGTCGGCCTGAGCCGGTACGGCAGGGGTCACGCACCGACGGCGTGCAGCCCGCCGTCGACGTGGACGATCTCGCCGGTGGTCTTCGGGAACCAGTCGCTCAGCAGGGCGACGACACCGCGGCCGGCCGGCTCCGGGTCCTTGAGGTCCCACTCCAGGGGGGCGCGGTTGTCCCAGACGGAGGCGAGCTCGCTGAAGCCCGGGATGGACTTGGCGGCCATCGAGCCGAGCGGGCCCGCCGAGACCAGGTTGCAGCGGATGTTCTGCTTGCCCAGGTCACGCGCCATGTAGCGGCTGGTGGCCTCCAGGGCGGCCTTGGCCGGGCCCATCCAGTCGTACTGCGGCCAGGCGAAGGACGCGTCGAAGGTGAGGCCGACGACCGAGCCGCCGTTCTGCATCAGGGGCAGGCAGGCCATGGTGAGCGACTTCAGGGAGAACGCCGAGACGTGCATGGCCGTGGCGACCGACTCGAACGGCGTGTTGAGGAAGTTGCCGCCGAGTGCGTCCTGCGGCGCGAAGCCGATGGAGTGGACGACACCGTCGAGACCGCCGAGCTCCTCGCCGACGATGTCGGCGAGCCGGCCGAGGTGCTCGTCGTTGGTCACGTCGAGCTCGATGACCTTGGTGGGCTTGGGGAGCTTCCTGGCGATGCGCTCGGTCAGCGTGGGCCGCGGGAACGCGGTGAGGATGATCTCCGCGCCCTGCTCCTGGGCCAGCTTGGCGGTGTGGAAGGCGATGGAGGACTCCGTCAGCACTCCGGTGATCAGGACGCGCTTGCCCTCGAGGATTCCGCTCATGGTGATCAGTGACCCATTCCCAGTCCGCCGTCAACGGGAATGACGGCTCCAGTGATGTACGAGGCGTCGTCCGAGGCGAGGAACCGCACCGTCGCGGCGACCTCCTCGGGCTGCGCGTACCGGCCGAGCGGTACCTGCTTCACGATGGCCTCGCGCTGCTCGTCGGTGAGCGCCTTGGTCATGTCGGTGTCGACGAAACCGGGCGCGACGACGTTGAAGGTGATGTTGCGCGAGCCCAGCTCACGGGCGAGGGACCGGGCGAACCCGACCAGGGCGGCCTTGGAGGCGGCGTAGTTCGCCTGGCCGGGGCCGCCGTACAGCCCGACGACCGACGAGATGAGGACGACACGGCCCTTCTTGGCGCGCAGCATGGCGCGGTTGGCGCGCTTGACGACGCGGAAGGTGCCGGTGAGGTTGGTGTCGACGACCGAGGTGAAGTCCTCCTCGGACATGCGCATCAGGAGCTGGTCCTTGGTGATGCCCGCGTTGGCGATCAGGACCTCGACCGGGCCGTGCTCGGCCTCGATCTCCTTGTATGCCTGCTCCACCTGCTCGGTGTCGGTGATGTCGCACTTGACTGCCAGGCAGCCGAGTTCCGCGAGGGCGGCCGGCGGCTCACCCGAGCGGTATGTGATCGCGACCTTGTCGCCGGCGTCGGCGAATGCGCGGGCGATGGCGAGGCCGATGCCCCGGTTGCCTCCGGTGACGAGAACCGAGCGGCTCAACAGATCACCCTTTCGATAGCGGTCGGACGCACCCGCCCGGACAGCTGGGTGACAGGCGGCTTCCTCAAAAACCTATCGGTCCCGAAGCGCCGACGGAGAATCGGGCACCGACAGTGGCTCGGGGGACTCACTGTCGGATCCCTACAGAAAGTTGCCGACGGGCGACCCGAACGTGTGGTCCGCGGGCCCGCCCGCGCGACATGATCGGGGCAACCACAGGTCACAGGTCACGACAACAAGGAGAGACCTCGGTGTCTCATACCATCGACGAAGCCTTCACGGCCCTACCCCTGCGCGCCCTCGCCGACGCCGCTCTCGCCCGCGCGCGTGCCCTCGGCGCGGAGCACGCCGACTTCCGGTTCGAGCGGGTGCGCAGCGCGTCCTGGCGGCTGCGGGACGCCCGGCTCGCCGGGTCGTCGGACACCACCGATCTCGGGTACGCGGTGCGGGTCGTGCACGGCGGGACGTGGGGCTTCGCCTCCGGGGTGGACCTCACCCTCGACGCCGCCGCGAAGGTCGCCTCGCAGGCCGTGCAGATGGCCAAGCTGTCCGCCCAGGTGATCAGGGCGGCGGGTTCCGACGAGCGGGTGGAACTGGCCGGCGAGCCCGTGCACGCCGACCGGACGTGGATCTCGTCGTACGAGATCGACCCGTTCTCCGTGCCCGACGAGGACAAGTCCGCCCTGCTCGCGGAGTGGAGCGCGCGGCTGCTGGCGGCGGACGGGGTCAACCACGTCGACGCCTCGCTGCTCACCGTCCACGAGAACAAGTTCTACGCGGACACCGCGGGCACGGTGACCACGCAGCAGCGGGTGCGGCTGCATCCGCAGCTGACCGCCGTGTCGGTCGACGAGTCGAGCGGCGAATTCGACTCCATGCGGACCATCGCGCCGCCGGTGGGCCGCGGCTGGGAGTACCTGACGGGCACCGGCTGGGACTGGGAGGGCGAGCTGGAGCGGATCCCCGAACTCCTCGCCGAGAAGATGCGGGCCCCGAGCGTCGAGGTCGCCGCCGTCTCGCACGGCTGCCCGTCCGCCCTCTTCAAGGGCGTCAACATTCTGAACACCACGCAGGAGGCCGGCCGATGAGCGCGCGTACCCCCAAGCCGCACGAGGTCGTCGAGCGCGCCCTCGAACTGTCCCGGGCCGACGGCTGCGTGGTGATCGCCGACGAGCAGTCCACCGCGAACCTGCGCTGGGCGGGCAACGCGCTGACCACCAACGGAGTCACGCGCGGGCGCACGCTCACGGTCATCGCCACCGTCGACGGCAAGGAGGGCACCGCCTCCGGTGTCGTCTCCCGTTCGGCGGTGACCGCCGACGAGCTGGAGCCGCTGGTGCGGGCGGCCGAGGCCGCCGCGCGCTCCGCCGGCCCCGCCGAGGACGCGCAGCCGCTGGTCACCGGCGTGCCGCAGGCGCCCGACTTCACGGACGCGCCCGCCGAGACCACCTCGGCCGTGTTCGGCGACTTCGCCCCGGCCCTCGGCGAGGCCTTCGCCCGCGCGCGTGCGGGCGGGCGTGAGCTGTACGGCTTCGCCAACCACGAACTGGTCTCCAGCTACCTCGGTACGTCGACCGGGCTGCGCCTGCGGCACGACCAGCCCAACGGCACGCTGGAGCTCAACGCCAAGTCCCCCGACCGGACGCGGTCGGCGTGGGCGGGGCGCTCCACACGGGACTTCAAGGACGTCGATCCGGCCGCGCTGGACGCGGAACTGGCCCTGCGCCTCGGCTGGGCCGAGCGGCGGATCGACCTGCCGGCGGGCCGGTACGAGACGCTGCTGCCGCCGACGGCCGTCGCGGACCTGCTGATCTACCAGATGTGGTCGGCGTCGGGCCGGGACGCGGTGGAGGGCCGTACGGTCTTCTCCCAGCCCGGCGGTGGCACGCGCGTCGGCGAGCGGCTCACCGAGCTGCCGCTGACCCTGCGCAGCGATCCGCACGAGCCGGGCCTGGAGTCCGCGCCGTTCGTGCTCGCGCACTCCTCCGGCGGCGACCAGTCGGTGTTCGACAACGGGCTGCCGCTCACGGCCACCGACTGGGTGCGCGAGGGCGAGCTGGCCGGGCTGATGACCAGCCGGCACGGCGCGGCCCTCACCGGCCTGCCGGTGGCACCGGCGATCGACAACCTGATCCTGACCGGGGGCGAGGACCGCTCCCTGGAGGACATGGTCGCGAGCACCGAGCGCGGGCTGCTGCTGACCTGCCTCTGGTACATCCGCGAGGTGGATCCGGCGACGCTGCTGCTCACCGGCCTGACCCGGGACGGTGTCTACCTGGTCGAGAACGGCGAGGTGAGCGGCGAGGTCACCAACTTCCGGTTCAACGAGTCGCCGGTCGACCTGCTGGGCCGGGCGACGGAGGCGGGCCGGACGGAGAAGACCCTGCCGAGGGAGTGGAGCGACTGGTTCACCAGGGCCGCGATGCCCGCGCTGCGCATCCCGGATTTCAATATGAGCTCTGTCAGCCAGGGCGTATAACCTCGTAGTCGGCTGTCAGCCGACCGCCCGAAAGTCATCCGAGGAGATACGAGAACCGTGACGGACATCGTCGACGAGCTGAAGTGGCGTGGGCTGTGGGCCCTGTCCACTGACGAGGACGCTTTGCGCAAGGCGCTCGCGGACGGTCCCGTCACGTTCTATTGCGGTTTCGACCCGACCGCGGCCAGTCTGCACGTCGGCCACCTGGTGCAGGTGCTCACCATGCGCCGCCTCCAGCAGGCGGGTCTGCGCCCGCTCGCGCTGGTGGGCGGGGCGACCGGCCAGATCGGCGACCCCCGCCCCACGGCGGAGCGCACGCTGAACGACCCGGAGACCGTCGCGAACTGGGTGACCCGGCTGCGCGGGCAGATCGAGCCGTTCCTGTCCTTCGAGGGCGAGAACGCCGCGGTGATGGTCAACAACCTGGACTGGACTGCCGGTCTGTCGGCGATCGAGTTCCTGCGGGACATCGGCAAGCACTTCCGGGTCAACAAGATGCTGACCAAGGACTCCGTCGCCCGGCGCCTGGAGTCCCAGGAGGGCATCAGCTACACCGAGTTCAGCTACCAGCTGCTCCAGGGCATGGACTTCCTGGAGCTGTACCGCCGTTACGGCTGCACGCTCCAGCAGGGCGGCAGCGACCAGTGGGGCAACCTCACGGCGGGCCTCGACCTGATCCACCGGCTGGAGCCGGAGGCCCAGGCGCACTGTCTGGCCACGCCGCTGATGGTCAAGGCGGACGGCACCAAGTTCGGCAAGACCGAGGGCGGCGCGGTCTGGCTGGACCCGGAGATGACGACGCCGTACGCGTTCTACCAGTTCTGGCTGAACGTGGACGACCGGGACGTCTCGACGTACATGCGCATCCTGTCCTTCCGCTCCCGTGCTGAGCTGGAGGAGCTGGAGCGGCAGACGGAGGAGCGGCCGCAGGCGCGGGCCGCGCAGCGGGCGCTGGCCGAGGAGCTCACCACGCTGGTGCACGGCGCCGGGCAGACGGCCGCGGTGATCGCCGCGTCCAGGGCGCTGTTCGGCCAGGGCGAGCTGGCGGAGCTCGACGAGCGGACGCTGACGGCGGCCCTCTCCGAGGTACCGCACGTCCGGGTGGCCGAGCTCGGTCCGGTGGTCGACCTGTTCGCCGAGGTCGGCCTGGTGGCCAGCAAGTCGGCCGCGCGCCGCACGGTCAAGGAGGGCGGCGCCTACGTGAACAACGTCAAGGTCGCCGCCGAGGACGCGGTCCCCGCCGAGAAGGACCTGCTGCACGGGCGGTGGCTGGTGCTGCGCCGCGGCAAGAAGAACCTGGCCGCGGTGGAGGTCACCGGCGCCTGACGCGGGCGAGGGGCGGCTTCCCGTAGGGGAGGCCGCCCCTCGCGCTGTCAGCCCGTCGGTGCTCAGGTCCGCTGCTTGTTGCCCCGGACCGCCATGTACGCCATGTCGCCCACGGCGACGATGATGATCGCGGCCACCAGCTGGAAGAGGTGGCGGGTCCAGTCGATGCCCGAGGTCGCCTCGACGCCGAAGGCGCGGGCGAGCGCGTTGCCGGCGATGGCGCCCAGCATGCCGAAGATCGTCGTCAGCCAGAGCGGGCTGTGCTGCTTGCCCGGGAGGATCGCCTTCGCGATCAGCCCCAGCACGAATCCGACGATGATCGCCCACAACCAGCCCATGCCTGCCTCCTCTTACGGCTCCATGTGAGCACTAGGCCAAGTCTCGGACCGTCCGCCCTGCGGCGCATGTCGGGTACGGCCATCCGGCGCCCGGCGCTGGACGGACCGGCGCGGGCCCGTTGCCCGGACGGTGGGTGCCCCGGTCTCCCAGGCGGCGCAGGTGCGGCGTACCGTGGAATTGGTCCAGGGTCCGCCTCCCCGCCGGAGGCGTGTGCCGGCGGGCCGGGCGAGTCCGACGCGGGTGGATGGTGGATTGTGATGCGGAAGCAGCATGGTGACGGCGCCGCACAGGTGTTCCGGATCACCGGGGCCCGCACGGGGCTCCAGGAGGACGTGCGCGGCCGTCAGCGCCGGTACGTCATCTCCATGTCGATCCGCACGCTGTCGGTCATCCTCGCCGTGGCGCTCTGGAACGTCGAACGGCACGTCGCCATCGTGGCGTTGGTGCTCGGAGCGGTCCTGCCCTACATCTCCGTGGTGATCGCCAACGCGGGCCGGGAGAACGCGCCGTCGCTCCCCTCGGCCTTCGCGAGCGCGGCGAGCCGGCTGGGGACGCCGCCCGCCCTTCCGGTCGGTGGCCGGGTCACTTCGTCCCGCCCGGACGAAAGGGACACCGCGCCCTCTTCGGAGGATGCCGCGGGTGGTGCGGGAACGGCCTCGCGGAGCGCTCCGGACGACCGGACGTGATCTTCGACGGCCCCCTCGTGACCCCTTCGTGGAGGGGTCACAAACGGAAGTCGACTCCACACAAAGCTCAAGAAAAGCTCAGATCAATCATGTTGTTCCGGTGCCGGGCGGCGGGTTACCCGTGACATACTTCGTAGGCGCTCCGCATCCCCCGTCGGAGCGACAGACCGACGCCGGGCAGCTCCCCCCGTGGCTGCTCGGCGTCGCCTTGTTCACCGACTTCTCCGCCGCGTACCGCGTGCCGCGCACCCCGTCTGTGAGTCGAACCCGTGAGTGACGAGACCCCGATCTGTTCCGCCAAGGGCTGCCGTGCCGACGCCGAGTGGGTCCTCGCGTGGAACAACCCGAAGATCCACACACCGGAGCGCCGCAAGACGTGGCTGGCGTGCGAGGAACACCGGGAGCACCTGTCCCGGTTCCTCGACGTCCGGGGGTTTCTGAAGGACGTCGTCAGGTTCACGGAGTGGGAAGCGCCCACCGCGTCCTGAGCCGAAGACCCGGAACCGGGATCGATCACGGACCGCCCTCAGCCGCCGATCGCCGACATCGGCCGGTCCGGCTGCACGAAGGACGGGTCGTCCAGGCCGGCGCCGGCCTTCTTGCCCCACATCGCCAGCCGCCATACGCGGGCGATGTCCTCGTCGGAGGCGTCGGAGCGCAGGGCGGCGCGCAGGTCGGTCTCCTCGCGGGCGAACAGACAGGTGCGCACCTGGCCGTCGGCCGTGAGGCGGGTGCGGTCGCAGGCCGCGCAGAACGGCCGGGTGACGGAGGCGATGACACCGACGCGGTGCGGTCCGCCGTCGACGATCCAGCGTTCGGCGGGGGCCGAGCCGCGTTCCTCGGAGCCCTCGGGGACGAGGTCGAAGCGGGTGCGCAGGGAGGCCAGGATGTCGCCCGCGGTGATCATGCCGTCGCGCTTCCAGCCGTGCTGGGCGTCCAGCGGCATCTGCTCGATGAAGCGCAGCTCGTAGGCGTGCTCGACCGCCCAGGCCAGCAGTTCGGGGGCCTCGTCGCCGTTCAGGCCCGGCATCAGCACGGAGTTGACCTTGACGGGGGTCAGGCCCGCCTCGCGGGCGGCCTCCAGGCCCTCCAGGACGTCCTTGTGGCGGTCCCGGCGGGTGAGGGTCTTGAACACGTCGGGGCGCAGGGTGTCCAGTGAGACGTTGACCCGGTCGAGGCCGGCCGCCTTCAGGGCGGCGGCCGTGCGCCTCAGGCCGATGCCGTTGGTGGTCAGGGACATCCGGGGGCGCGGCTCCAGCGCGGCGACCCGCTCGACGATGCCGACCAGGCCAGGACGCAGCAGGGGTTCACCGCCGGTGAACCGGACCTCCCGGATGCCGAGGGAGGTGACGGCTATGTCGATCAACCGGACGATCTCGTCGTCGGTGAGCAGGTCCGGCTTGGCGAGCCACTGCAGTCCCTCCTCGGGCATGCAGTAGGTGCAGCGCAGGTTGCACCGGTCGGTCAGTGAGACCCTCAGGTCGGTGGCCACCCGGCCGTAGGTGTCGATGAGCACGTGGGCCCCCTCCCTCGTAGCGGCTCGCAAGTCTTTCCCATCTGCGAGCCTACGTGACTCCTCCGACAAGGTCAGGGGCCGATCGCACGAGGCGGGGCGCGGCCGTGCCGTAGATCCCTACGAGACGGCCGCGCCCGGGGTGCCTCGGGCGGGGCGGCTCAGTGCGCTCCGGTGCCGGTCAGGGACCGTACCTCCAGCTCCGCGTACTTGGCCGTGTCCGGCTCCTCCTTGGACAGCAGGGTGCCGAGGACGCCGAGCAGGAAACCGACCGGGATCGAGATGATGCCGGGGTTCTCCAGCGGGAACCAGTGGAAGTCGACGTCCGGGAACATGGACGAGGGTTTGCCCGAGACGACCGGCGAGAACAGCACCAGGCCGACCGCTGTGACCAGTCCGCCGTAGATCGACCACAGGGCTCCGGAGGTGGTGAACCGCTTCCAGAAGAGGCTGTAGAGGATCGTCGGCAGGTTGGCGGAGGCGGCGACCGCGAAGGCGAGGGCGACCAGGCCGGCGACGTTCAGGTCGCGGGCGAGGGCGCCCAGCAGGATGGAGACGGCGCCGATGCCGACGGTCGCGTAGCGGGCCGCGGTCATCTCCTGCTTCTCGGTGGCCGCGCCCTTCTTGATGACGTTCGCGTAGATGTCGTGGGCGAAGGAGGAGGACGAGGCCAGGGTCAGGCCGGCGACGACCGCGAGGATGGTGGCGAAGGCGACCGCCGAGATGGTGGCCAGGAGGATCGCGCCCCAGCCGGAGTCGACGCCGCCGAGGTGGAGGGCGAGCAGGGGCGCGGCCGTGTTGCCCGCCTTGTTGGAGGCGATGATCTCGTCCGGCTTGATCAGCGCGGCGGCGCCGAAACCGAGGGCGAGGGTCATCAGGTAGAAGGCTCCGATGAGGCCGATGGCCCAGATGACCGACTTGCGGGCGGCCTTGGCGGTGGGGACCGTGTAGAAGCGGATGAGGATGTGCGGCAGGCCCGCGGTGCCGAGGACCAGGGCGAGGCCGAGGGAGAGGAAGTCGAGCTTGGTGGTGCCGGTCGCGCCGTACTTGAGGCCGGGCTCCAGGAACGCCGTGCCCTTGCCGCTGTTGTCGGCGGCCGAGCCGAGCAGGTCGGAGACGTTGAAGTCGAACTTCAGCAGGACCAGGAAGGTCAGCAGCAGGGCGCCGGCGATCAGCAGCACGGCCTTGACCATCTGGACCCAGGTGGTGCCCTTCATGCCGCCGATCGTGACGTACACGATCATCAGCACGCCGACCAGCGCGACGATGCCGATCTTGCCGGCGTCGCTGGTGATGCCGAGCAGCAGGGACACCAGGACGCCGGCGCCCGCCATCTGGGCCAGCAGGTAGAAGATCGACACGACGATGGTGGAGGTGCCGGCGGCCGTGCGGACGGGCCGCTGGCGCATCCGGTACGCCAGGACGTCACCCATCGTGTAGCGGCCGGAGTTGCGCAGCGGTTCGGCGACCAGCAGCAGCGCGACCAGCCAGGCGACCAGGAAGCCGATGGAGTAGAGGAAGCCGTCGTAGCCGAACAGGGCGATGGCGCCCGCGATGCCGAGGAAGGACGCGGCGGACATGTAGTCGCCGGAGACGGCCAGGCCGTTCTGGAAGCCGGTGAACTGCCGTCCGCCCGCGTAGAAGTCGGCGGCGTCCTTGGTCTGGCGGCCGGCCCACACGGTGATGACGAGGGTCGCGGCGACGAACACCGAGAACAGGATGATGATCAGGGTGCGGTGCTCACTGGCCTCGCCGGCGGCCAGGGTGATCGCGGGGCTCATGCGCCGTCCTCCATCCGGGACTTGATGGCTTCCGCCTTGGGGTCGAGCTTGGCGGCGGCGTGTCGCGCGTACCACCAGGCGATGAGGAACGTGGTGAGGAACTGGGCGAGGCCGAGGACCATCGCGATGTTGATGTTGCCGCCCACCTTGGTGCCCATGAAGTCGCCCGCGTAGTTCGACAGCAGGACGTACAGCAGGTACCAGGCGATGAAGGCGAAGGTCAGCGGGAAGGCGAAGGAGCGGTGGGTGCGGCGCAGTTCGGCGAACTCCGCGCTCTCGTGCACCTCGGTGTACTCCTGCGCGGAGGGTGGTGCGTGCTGCTCTTTCGAGGGGGGCGGTGCGTCGGTGGCCACGGAGTCTCCTCGCGTTGCGGATACGGGTGCGTCGGCGGACGGGGGCGCGGGTCCGTGCTCCCTGTCGGAGGTCACGGCGCGAGGTGGGAACCGGTTCAACTCCCGTGTCCTGTTTCCGAAGTCACCGCCGGGAAGTCATTGCTGGCCAGCGGCCGGGGAGGATAGCTTCGGGCTGCACCACCCGTCATGTACCTGCCCAGGCACCACCTGTGCCGAGGGCAGCTTTCGTTTCCGGATGATGTGGAGACCCCATGGCTCATCTGCGTTCCAGCCGCCGCCTCGCGCTCGCCGTGCCCGTGGTGCTGTCGCTCACGGCCTCGTTCGGCTTCCTGCCGGCGGCGGCCTCGGCCGCCCCGCACGCGCGGGGCACGGCGCAGACCGCGGACGCGCCCAGCCTGGCGTACGTCGTCAACACCAAGGTGGACCACCGAACGATCGAGTCGGTGAAGAAGGCGGTGACCGCGGCCGGCGGCACGGTCGTCGTGACGTACGACAGGATCGGGGTGATCGTCGCGCACTCGGCCGACCCCGCCTTCGGCACGCGGATCCGGGCCGTGCGCGGGGTGCAGTCGGCGGGCGCCACCCGCACCGCGCCGCTGGCCGCCGCCGGCACGACCGAGGAGGGCGCGGCGCGGCTCCTGTCGAAGGCGGAGGCCGCGAAGGTGGCGAGCGCCTCCGCCACGGCGGGCGGGAGCGAGCCGCTGGAGGCCGACCAGTGGGACCTGCGGGCGATCGGTGCCGACAAGGCCGCCAGGATCAACCCGGGCAGCCCCCGGGTGACCGTCGCCGTGATCGACACCGGCGTCGACGACACCCACCCCGACCTCGCCCCGAACTTCTCCGCGAGCCAGTCGGCGAACTGCGTCGGCGGTGTCGCGGACACCAGTGCGGGCGCCTGGCGTCCGTACACCGCGGCGGACTACCACGGCACGCACGTCGCCGGTGAGATAGCCGCGGCCCGCAACGGCATCGGCGTCGCGGGGGTGGCCCCGGGCGTGAAGGTCGCCGGTATCAAGGTGAGCGACCCGGACAACGGGCTGTTCTACCCGGAGAGCGTCGTCTGCGCCTTCGTGTTCGCCGCCGACCACGGCGTCGAGATCACCAACAACAGCTACTACGTCGACCCGTGGCTGTACAACTGCATGGACGACCCCGATCAGCGGGCCATCGTTGACGCGGTCAACAGGGCCCAGCTGTACGCCCAGCACCGGGGCACCCTGAACCTCGCGTCCGCGGGCAACTCCGCCGACGACCTGGACTCCGACGCGCTCAGCGACGCCAGCAGCCCCGACGACGGCACGCCCTCCGAGCGGACGGTCGACCCGCACGAGTGCTTCGACGTGCCGACGCAGCTGCCCGGTGTCGTCACGGTCAGCGCGACGGGCGTGGACAACGTCAAGTCGTACTACTCCTCGTACGGCAAGGGCGTCATCGACGTCGCGGCACCGGGTGGCGACCGGCGCTACCAGATCCCGGACACGCCCTCGAAGGACGGCCGCATCCTGTCCACGCTGCCGAACGGCGCGTACGGCTTCCTCCAGGGCACCTCGATGGCCTCGCCGCACGCGGCGGGCGTCGCGGCGCTGCTGAAGTCGACGCACCCCTACGCGAGCCCGGCCCAGCTCCAGCTGCTGCTGAAGGCGCAGGCGGACAACCCCGGCTGCCCCGCGTCGTACGACCAGGACGGCGACGGCACGCAGGACGCCGTGTGCAAGGGCGTCAAGCGCGTCAACGGGTTCTACGGGTTCGGCATCGTCAACGCTCTGGACGCGGTGCGCTGATCACGTAGGTCCATATATTGATTCAGTCAATACTGCATGATGCAGTCATGACTGATATCGCGTTCGCCTGGTCCGCGGTGGGCGGCGACCCCGCGCTCGTCGCGCGGGTGTCGGCCGTGACGCGGGAGGGCGCTCTCGAGGGGCGCCTTCCCGTACGGGACCTCGCGCGGGCCTGCGTGGCCGCGTGCTCGCTGGCCGCGGCCGAGCTGGGCGCGCGCCGGGCCGGTCTCGCCGAGGTGCCCCGGGTGCGGGTGGACGACGGGGCGGTGGCCACGGCGTTCGTCAGCGAACGGCACCTGCGCGTCGACGGACGCGCGCCGGTCGCCTTCGCCCCGCTGTCCGGGTTCTGGCGGACGGCGGACGGCTGGGTGCGGACGCACGCCAACTACCCGCACCACCGGGCCCGGCTCCTGTCGGCGCTCGGCCTGCCCGAGGGGCGGGCGGACCGGTTCGAGGAGGCGCTCGCCGAGCGGACCGCCCGGCAGGTCGAGGACGCCGTCCACGCGGCCGGGGGCCTCGCCGTCGCGCTCCGCACGCCGGCGGAGTGGGCAGCGCACGCCCAGGCCGCCGCCGTGGCCGGACGGCCGCTGGTGGAGCGGCACCGGCTGGACTCCGCCCCCGCGCGCGTGCCGGCAGTCCTCCAGGACGCTCCCCTGCTGCCCGCGGCAGGACTGCGGGTGCTGGACCTGACCCGGGTGATCGCGGGCCCGGTCGCGACCCGCACGCTCGCCCTGCTCGGCGCGGACGTGCTGCGCGTGGACCCGCACCGGCTGCCCGAACTCCCCGACCAGCACGCCGACACGGGGTTCGGCAAACGCTCCGCGACACTGGACCTGGTGGCCGACCGGAGTGTCCTCGAGGAGCTGCTCGCGACGGCGGACGTGGTCGTCACCGGCTACCGGCCGGGCACCCTGGACCGGTTCGGGCTGTCCCCGCACGCGCTGGCCGAGCGGAGGCCCGGGGTGGTCGTGGCCCAGTTGTCGGCATGGGGCTCGTACGGGCCGTGGGGTGAGCGGCGCGGCTTCGACAGCCTGGTGCAGGCCGCCACCGGCATCGCCGCCGTCGAGGGATCGCCCGGGCGGCCCGGCGCGCTGCCCGTGCAGGCCCTCGACCACGGCTCGGGCTATCTGCTGGCGGCGGCGGTGCTGCGGGCGGTGACCGAGCAGTCCCGCGAGGGCGGCAGCCGGCTCGTCGCGGTGGCGCTGGCCCGGACCGCGCGGTGGCTGCTGAGCGGCGCCGGGGCCGACCCGCAGGAACCGGCGGACGCCTTGTACGACGGGCCCGGTCCCTGGCTGGCCGAAACCGATGGCCCGCTCGGACGGCTGCGGTACGCGCTGCCGCCCGTCTCCTTCACCGGCGGCCCCACCGACTGGGCCCGGCCGCCGGGACGCTGGGGGACGGACCCCGCCCGCTGGAGGTGAACCTGCGGGCCCGTCAGGTCAGTTGGTCACCAGGACCTTGAGCGCGGTGCGTTCGTCCATCGCCTTGTAGCCGTCGGGCACGCTCTCCAGTCCGACCGTCAGGTCGAAGACCGGCGACGGGTCGATGCGGCCCTCCAGGATGTCGGGCAGCAGCTCGGGGATGTACGCCCGGACCGGCGCGACCCCGCCGCGCAGCGCGACGTTCCGGTCGAACAGGACGCCGAGGTCCAGTCCGGTGCCGCTGCCGTGCGGCACGCCGACGAAGCCGATCGCGCCGCCGTCGCGCGTGACACCGACCGCCGTACGCATCGACTGCTCGGTGCCGACGGCCTCCACGACCGCGTGCGCGCCCTGCCCGCGGGTCAGTTCACGCACGGCCTCGACGGCAGCCTCACCGCGCTCGGCGACCACGTCGGTGGCGCCGAAGCGGCGGGCGATGTCCGTGCGGACCTGGTGGCGGCCCAGCGCGATGATCCGCTCGGCCCCGAGGCGCTTGGCGGCCAGCACCGCGCACAGGCCCACGGCCCCGTCGCCGACGACGGCGACGGTGGCACCCGGGCGGACCCCCGCCCCGAGGGCGGCGTGATGACCCGTGCCCATGACGTCGGACAGGGTCAGCAGCGCGGACAGCAGGTGGTCGTCGGAGGCCGCGTCACGCGGCAGCGGGACGAGGGTGCCGTCGGCGAAGGGCACCCGCACGGCCTCGCCCTGACCGCCGTCGTAGCCGACCGAGCCCCAGAAGCCGCCGTGCTCGCAGGAGGTGGTGAGCCCCTCACGGCAGTAGTCGCAGACGCCGTCGGACCACATGAAGGGCGCGACGACGAGGTCCCCGCGGCGCACGCCGGCCACCTCGGAGCCGGTCTCCTCGACGACGCCGAGGAACTCGTGCCCGATCCGCTGCCCCGGCTGCCGGGCCGCCTCACCGCGGTACGCCCACAGGTCGCTGCCGCAGATACAGGCGCGCAGCACCCGCACCACGGCGTCGGTGGGCAGCTGCACCACGGGTTCGGGCACGTCCGCCACGCGCATGTCGTAGGGGGCGTGGATGGTGGTGGCGCGCATGGCGAGGATCCTTCTCGTGCGTCTGAGCTGTGCGGGTGCGCTCTCGGGGTGGCCGGGCGCCCTTCACGGTACGCCGCCGCCCGCCCCCCGCCGCGCTACACCCCGGCCACGCCCAGCAGGGTCCCGACCGCGTAGGTGACGCCCATGGCCAGCGCCCCGCCCACGACGTTGCGCAGCACCGCCCTGCCGGGGGCCGCGGCGCCCAGCCGCGCGCTGCTCCAGCCCGTCAGCACGAGGGCGGCCAGCACGCACAGCACGGTGACGCCGACCCGCCAGTGCGCCGGCGGCAGCACGATGGCCAGCAGGGGCAGCAGCGCCCCGGCGGTGAACGCCAGGAAGCTCGCCCACGCCGCGTGCCACGGGTTGGTGAGCTCGACGGGGTCGATGCCGAGCTCCACGCGCGCGTGCGCCCTGAGCGCGTCGCGTTCGGTCAGCTGGACGGCGGCCTCCAGGGCCACGTCCCGGGACAGCCCCCGCTCCTGGAGCAGTTCGGTCAGCTCCTCCAGTTCGGCCTCCGGCTGCTCGCGCAACTCCCGTTTCTCCAGGGCCAGGGCGGCCCTCTCCGAGTCGCGCTGGGTGGACACGGACACGTACTCGCCGGCCGCCATCGACAGGGACCCGGCGAGCAGGCCCGCCAGGCCGGCCGTCAGCAGGGCGGAGCTGTCGTCCGTCGCGCCGGCCACGCCCACGACCAGGCCGGCGGTGGACACGATGCCGTCGTTCGCGCCGAGGACCGCGGCCCGCAGCCAGTTCAGGCGTGAGCCGAGGGCGCCGCTGTGCGCCTCGCTGTGCGTGGGTTCCGTCACCCAGGGAGGATCGCACCCCGCGCGACACCGGACCCGCACCGACCCTCGACGGCGCCCCGGCCGCCGGTGGCCCTCACCAGACCCGCACCGACGCCCCGCGCGCGAACACCGGGCTCGTGGCGTCCGCGGGCGGCTCGTCCAGCGGCTCCGCGAGTTCCGCCACCGTCGGGCCCACCTTCGCCGCGAGGGCGTCCAGCAGGTCCAGGTCGAAGCCGTACACGCGGGCCGCGTTGCCCCCGATCATCGCCGCGACCTCCTCCCGGGGGACACCCGCGAAGGCGAACCGCAGACCCTCGCGGGAGTAGGGATGGGTCCCCTCGTCGTGCGGGTAGTCGCTGCCCCACATGATCTTGTCGATGCCGATGCGCCCGCGCAGCGGTACCTCGTGGGGGCGCATGAAACTGGCACCGACGAAGCAGTTGTCCCGCCACACCTGCGAGGGGCGCCGGCCCATGCCGGCCGCGAGGCCCGCGCCGAACCTGGCCTCCGCCGTCACCGCCCGCTCCGCGGCCGCGACCATGCGCCCGTGGTAGTAGTCCAGCATGTCGAGCACCCCGGGGATCCAGCCCGACCCCTGCTCGGTGAGGACCAGCCGCAGCCGCGGGTGGCGGCGGAAGGCACCGCCGAACACCAGGTGCCACAGCGCGCGGTGGGAGAACCAGGTCGTCTCGACCATGAAGACCGCGCGGGCGGCGGGTTCCGCGCCCAGCGGCGGGGACGCCGAGCCCGCGTGGTGGTTCACGGGCACCTCCAGCTCCTCGCAGACCGCCCAGATCGGGTCGTACACCGAGGAGTAGAGCTCGGGCAGGCCCGAGCCTGGGGGTGTGCCGGGCAGCAGCAGGCCGCCCGTGAGGCCCGCCCGGGAGGCCCACCGGATCTCCCGGACCGCCTCCTCCACGTCGTTGAGCAGGATCTGGAAGACGCCCGCGCGCCGGCCCGGCGCCGCCGCGCAGAAGTCCGCCAGCCACCGGTTGTGGGCGCGCAGTCCGGCCCAGCGCCGCTCGAACTCCCCGGCGGTCGGGGCCGGCGCCATCAGGGAGCCGGACGGGAAGAACGGCGGGATCGTGTTGGGGAACACCACCTCCGCGACGATGCCGTCCGCCTCCAGCTCGGCCAGCCGCCGCCCGGAGTTCCAGTTCCGGTCGGCGCTGTCGGCGACCAGGTCCTCGTAGGGGTTGACGTAGGCCGCCGCCCACGCGTCGAACGCGTCGTGGTACCCGCGCTCCAGATACGGCCGGTAGTCCAGGAGGTCGGCGCCCGCGTGGCAGTCGGCCGAGACGACCGTGTACCGCTCCTCGGTCACGGCGTCACCCCCAGCGCCGGGAAGTCGTGGTCCGTCAGCCAGTGCCGGCCCACCTCGCGCGAGCGCGCCCACGACGCCGCCACGGCCGCCTGGTCGTCCGGCTGGCCGAGGTCGGCCGGGGTGGGGCCGATCCGGCGGGCGAGGGGGGCAAGCCGCTCGGTGTCGAAGCCGAACACCTCGGCCGCCGCCAGCCCCAGCATGCGGCGGGTCTCCGCCACCGGGATGTCGTGGAAGGTGCGGGACAGCCACGCGCGCGTGTCGGGCCAGGTGCCCTCGGGGTGCGGGAAGTCGCTGCCCCACAGGATGTTGTCGACGCCGATCTCGTAGCGCTGGGCGAGTTCGCGGCGCTTGGTGTTGGTCGCGCAGACGAAGACCTGCCGGTCGAGGTACTCGTGCGGCGGGCGCCGCAGCTCCGCGAAGGGGGACAGCTTCTTGCCGCCGTGCGCGCCCAGGTAGAGCCGGTCCATGAACCACAGCAGGTTCGGCAGCCACCAGCAGCCCGACTCCGCGACACCGAACCTGAGGCCGGGGTGGCGTTCGAAGACGCCGGACCAGAGCAGGAACCACAGCGGCCGGGCCGGCCACCAGGTGACCTCGGAGACATAGATGCCCAGGTGGTCGCCGTACTCGTGGCGCGGCGCGGCCCCCGAGTGGGTGAGCACCGGCATCCCGCACTCGGCGGCCGCCGCCCACACCGGGTCGTAACGCCGGTCGTGGTACGGCTCCTTGTCCACCCACATGGCGGGGATCATCAGGGCGCCGAGGCCGGACTCCTTCGCACGGTGCACCTCCCTCACCACCAGGTCGGTGGGGGCGGTGACGGGCAACAGGGCGACTCCGCAGTGCCGTTCGGGGTGCTCGGACACGAAGTCGGCGAGCCAGCGGTTGTGCGCCCGCGCGCCCGCCATGCCGAGGTCGGGGTCCTGGTCGCCGGAGAGGCCGAGGCCGACACCGAAGGGCGCCGCGGTCCGGCTGTCCACGGCGTCGGCGTCCGGGAAGACGACCTCGGCCGCCACGCCGTCGCCGTCCAGCTCCTTGACGCGCTGCGCCGGGTCCCAGCCGCCGCGCAGGCCCTCCTCGTTGTCGTGGAACCACTTGTCGGCGAACGCCTCGTTGCGGATGCCGAGCCGGGTCATCTCCTCGCGGCGCCTCTCGCGCCCGTCGAGGAACTCGTCGAAGGCGCGGTGGTGGCGGGAGTCCAGGTAGGGCCGGTACTCCTCGGTGGGCAGCCCGGCATGGCAGTCGGAGGAGATGATCAGGTACGGGTCCTGGCCGGTCACAGCGTTCCCCTCTCAGTCAAGGATGAAGGGTTCGAGATACGACGGGTTCGTCCGGTCGAGCATCGATCCCGCACGCGCCCGGATCTGGTCGTCGCTGCGCTCACTCTCGGGCAGCAGCCAGAAGCGGTCCGCGCGGACACCGTCCACGACGAGGTCGGCGACCTCCTCCGCGGGCGTGAAGCGCACCTCCTGCCCGGCCTCCCGCATCGCGGTCTCCCACTGCGCGAGGCTGCGATAAGGGGTCCTGCGCGGGCGCAGCTTGGCGTACCGGGCGGGCCGGTTGCGGTGCGACTCCCACAGGCCGGTGCGGAGCATGTGCGGACCGGGGAACAGGACGGACGCGCCCACGCGCGCGTGCTCCGCCCGCAGATGCGCGTACAGCGACTCGGTCATCGTGACGACGGCCGCCTTGGTGACGGCGTACACGGAGGCGGTGGGAAGCGGGGCGATCCCGCCGTCCGCGGAGGAGGTGTTGACGACGTGTCCGGGCTCGCCGGCTGCCAGCATCCTCGGCAGGAACGCCTGGACGCCGTGGAAAACGCCCCACACGTTGACCGCGAACGCCCACTCCCAGTCGTTCGGGTCGTGCTCCCACATGCGGCCCTCCGCGCCCGAGCCGACGCCCGCGTTGTTGCACAGGACGTGCACCGCGCCGCAGGTCTCGTAGACGGAGTCGGCGAGTTCCACCACCTGGTCGCGGGCTCCGACGTCGACCACGCGCGCGTGCACCTCGGCGCCGTCCGCGCGCAGGTCCGAGGCGGCCCTGCCCAGGGCGTCCGCCTCCACGTCGGCGAGGACGACCGTGAGTCCCTCGGCGGCGAACCGCCTGGCCATCGCGAGTCCGATGCCGCTCGCCGCGCCGGTGACGACGGCCACCTGTCCGGGGTGCAGGTCCATCAGGCGTTCCCCCCGGGCGGGGCGTCGAGGATCTGCGCGGGATCGTCGTAGCGCTGGTGGATGTACGGCAACAGGGCCTCGGCGGACACCCGTTCGGCGACCCGGCCGCGCTGGTCGCTGGTCTTCTCGCCGATGGTGATGCCGAGGAGCCGGCGCACCGGGAGGTCGGCCACGGGGTCGTACACCGACTCGCGCAGGACGACGTCCCCGGTGACCCGTTCGAGTGCGCGCACCCGCTCCCGGCGTACGCAGTGCACGAGGACCGGATCGACGTCGAAGCCCGAACCGTCCACCGCGGGCAGGAACTTGAAGTAGAAGTCGGTCCTGGAGGCGGGCTCGGGCAGCGGCAGCGCGCCGTCGGTGGCGCCGCGCACCTCCACGAAGGCGATGCCGTGCCGGGCGAGGGACGCGCGCAGGACGGGGCCGTCCCGCTCGACCGTCACCTCGCCGAGCTTCTTGGGCTCCCCGAAGACCTCGCGGCCGCCGATCAGGGCCCGTTCCAGGGTCATCGGCATGACCAGCGGGTACCAGCCGTCGACGCCCTCGTGGGCGGCGGAGACCGCGAACGAGCCCGCGCCCAGGGCCTGTCCGGACAGCGCGACCTGACTGATGTTCACCCGGACCAGGGGCCGGCCGGTGGGTTTGAGGGGTGGCGGCAGCACCGCCGCGAGGGCGTCCGGGTCGGTCTCCCACAGGGCCACCACGCCGGTGGACCAGATCTCGGGGAGCCGGGAGCTCGCCGTGCGCGCGGCGGCGATCTCCGCCTCGGTCCGCGCGCCGTACCGTACGCGTGCCATGTGCCGTACCGCCCTTCGTCGTCCGTGCACCGGTCCGTGTCCGTCCCGACGCCGCCCTCCGCGGCCGCCGGCCGCCGCTCACCCCCGCACCGCTCGGCACGCGTCACCGGCGGCCGCTTGCCGTCCGGCGGCCGACGCAGGGCGGCTGGACCGGCGGTGGTCGTGCGGGGTCGTGCGCGGTGGTCGTGCGGGGTCGTGCGAGGTGGTCGTGCCGGGCGGGCAGCACGGTCGCACCGGGTGCCGAAAAGGTCCATAGCCGCGCGCACAGACATTCGCACCATTCACGGCACTCGAACGGGCGGGCGCAGCCCGGGACCTGACGGACGGGTGCGGGACCGGGCTGTCAGTCGGGGCCCGTATCCTCAGGAACCATGCTCGAAGACCTCACGACCGCAGCGTCCTCCGCCATGGTGTGGCCGGCCGCGTATCCGAAGGGATACGCGGTCGTTGACGTGGAGACCACCGGCCTCGCCCGGGACGACCGAATCATCTCGGCGGCCGTCTACCGGCTGGACGCGCGCGGCGAGGTCGAGGACCACTGGTACACGACGGTCAACCCGGAGCGGGACCCGGGCCCGGTGTGGATCCACGGCCTGACGAGCGAGGCGCTCGAAGGCGCGCCCCTTTTCCCGGACATCGCCGAGGAGTTCGCCGGCCGGCTCGCGGACCGGGTGCTCGTCGCGCACAACGCGGTCTTCGACTGGCAGATGATCGCCCGGGAGTACGCGCGCGCGGAGCGCGAGGCGCCGGTGCGGCAGCGGCTGTGCACCATCGCGCTCTCGAAGGAGCTGGGGCTGCCGCTGCCCAACCACAAGCTGGAGTCGCTGGCCGCGCACTTCGGCGTCGTACAGCAGCGGGCGCACCACGCGCTGGACGACGCACGGGTCCTGGCGGAGGCGTTCCGGCCGAGCCTGCGGGCCGCGGCGGCGGGCGGGGTCCGGCTGCCGCTGCTGGAGTGCCGGCCGCTGACCGAGTGGGCCGACCGACCGGCGGCACCCCGCATCGGGCAGCAGGCGGGCGGCTACGGCGGCTACCGGCCGACCAGTTGGCGCCCGGCACGCAAAAGGCCCGCATGCCCCTATCCCAACCCGGGCCGTTACGAAGAGGGCAAGTCGCTCAAGCAGGGCATGCGGGTGGCGTTCTCCGGAGACACCTCGGTCGAGCGGGAGCTGCTGGAGGACCGTGCCACCGAGGCCGGGCTGCATGTCGCGTCGAGCCTGTCCCGGCTGACCAGCCTGCTGGTCACCAACGATCCCGACTCGCACACCTCGAAGGTGGTCAAGGCCCGGCAGTTCGGCACGCCGGTGGTGGACGAGGCCGCTTTCGGGCAGCTGCTCGGGGACGTGGAGCCGGCGTCCGGGCAGTGACCGCGGGCGCGCGCGGCGCGGGGCCGGCACGGTCGCCGGGGCGCGCGGGACGGTGCCGTGCCGGTACGGCTGCGGGCGGGCCCGGCGTGGTGACCGTACGGACGGGTGATTGCCGTGCGACTCGCCCGGCCGCGTCCCGCGCGCGCGGCGCGGACGGCCCACCCTGTGGCCCATGGCGACCTGCGAAGTATGTGGCAACAACTACGGAATGTCCTTCGAGGTGCACGCGCAGGGCGCGGTGCACGTCTTCGACTGCTTCTCCTGCGCGATCCATCGCATGGCACCGATCTGCGAGCACTGCCGCGTGCAGATCATCGGCCAGGGGGTCGAGGTCGAGGGTCACTGGTTCTGCGGCGCCCACTGCGCCCGCGCGGAGGGCAGGGCGGGGATCGTCGACAAGGTGTAACCCGCTACCCGCCCGTATGCGCCCCACGACCGAGTTGTACGGTCGTGGGGTGTACCGCTTCCTGTTGTCCCGGCAGTGGGTGATCCTCACGCTGGTCTCCCTCCTCCTCATCCCCACGATGATCAGGCTGGGCTTCTGGCAGATGCATCGCCACGACCTGCGCGCCGCCCGGAACCAGCTGGTCTCCGACGCGCTGGCCGCCAGGCCGGTCCCCGTGGAGGACCTGAGCGCACCGGGACACGCGGTCACCAGCACGGAGCGGTATCGCACGGTGACCGCGACGGGCACCTTCGACACGGCCCGTGAACTCGTCGTCAGGCGCCGCGTCAACGCCGACGACGCGGTCGGTTTCCACGTCCTCACCCCGTTCGTCCTGACCGACGGCAAGGTGCTGCTGGTCAACCGCGGCTGGATTCCCGCCGACGCGGCACAGACCGCCTTCCCGAAGATCCCCGCGCCGCCGCACGGCCGGACCACGGTGACCGGACGGCTGATGGCCGACGAGACGACCGCCGCGAGCGGCATCAAGGACATCAAGGGACTGCCCGACCGGCAGATCATGCTGATCAACAGCGAGCAGGAGGCACGGCGCCTCGGTGCCGCGGTGCTCGGCGGCTACATCGCGCAGACCGCGCCCGAGCCCAAGGGCGGCCTGCCGCAGCTCGTCGGGGAGCCCGGCCGGGAGGACTCGGCGCTGAACCTCGCCTACGCCATCCAGTGGTGGCTGTTCTCCGCGGCCGTCCCGGTCGGCTGGGTGGTCCTGGTGCGGCGGGAGGCCCGCGACCGGCGGGCGGCGGCCGCGGGTGCGGACGCTCAGGAGACGCAGGCGGTGTCCGTCTAGCACGGCGCGTTCACCCGCCCGGCTCCCGCCCCTGATTGTGCGGTCCTCCCGTCGGGCAAACCGCACCCCGTGCACCCCCGCATCGAGGACTACGCCGTCATCGGCGACGAACAGACCGCCGCCCTGGTGGGCTGGGACGGCAGCGTCGACTGGCTCTGCGTGCCGCGCTTCGACTCGGCCGCCTGCTTCGCCCGGCTGCTGGGCGGCGACGAGAACGGCCACTGGCGCATCGCGCCCAGGGGCCACGAGGGCACCTGCGCCCGCCGCGCCTACCGCCCCGGCACCCTGGTCCTGGACACCGAGTGGGAGACCGGCGAGGGCAGCGTCCGGGTCACCGACCTGATGCCGCAGCGCGACGTCTCCCCCGACCTCGTACGCGTCGTGGAGGGCCTCAGCGGCAAGGTCACCGTCCGCAGCACCCTGCGGCTGCGGTTCGACTACGGCTCGGTCGTGCCGTGGATGCGGCGCGCCGACGGGCACCGGGTGGCCGTCGCGGGACCGGACGCGGTGTGGCTGCGCAGCGAACCCGCCGTGCACACCTGGGGCGAGCACTTCGGCACGCACTCGGAGTTCACCCTCGAAGCCGGCCAGCGGGTCGCGTTCGTCCTCACCTGGCACCCCTCGCACGAGCCGCGCCCTCCCCTGGTCGACCCCTACGAGGCGCTGCGCGTCAGCGTCGCGGACTGGCAGGCGTGGTCGGACCGCTGCCGCTACGTCGGACCGTACCGGGATCTCGTCGTCCGCTCCCTGATCACCCTCAAGGCCCTCACCTACGCGCCCACCGGCGGCATCGTGGCCGCGGCCACCACCTCACTGCCCGAGGAGGTCGGCGGGGTCCGCAACTGGGACTACCGCTACTGCTGGCTGCGCGACTCCACCCTCACCCTGAACGCGCTGCTCGCCGCGGGCTACCACGAGGAGGCCGAGGCCTGGCGGAACTGGCTGGTGCGCGCGGTCGCCGGCGACCCGGCGGACCTGCAGATCATGTACGGCCTGGCCGGGGAACGCCGGCTGCCCGAGTCCGAGCTGCCGTGGCTGTCCGGCTTCGCCGGCTCGGTGCCCGTACGCACCGGCAACGAGGCCGTCGACCAGCTCCAGCTCGACGTGTACGGCGAGGTCATGGACTCCCTGTCGCTGGGCCGGCTCGCCGGCCTGCCCGTCGAACCGCACATGTGGTCGCTGCAGTGCGCCCTGATGGACTTCCTGGTCTCGGCGTGGCGGCAGCCGGACGAGGGGCTGTGGGAGGTGCGCGGGGGACGCCGGCACTTCGTCCACTCGAAGGTCATGGCGTGGGTGGCCGCCGACCGCGCCGTACACACCCTGGAGTCGGCCCCCTGGCTGCACGGCGACCTCGACGGCTGGCGCGCGATGCGCGAGGAGGTGCACCGCGAGGTCTGCGACAAGGGCTACGACCCCGGGCGCAACACCTTCACGCAGTACTACGGCTCGCGCGAGCTCGACGCCTCGCTGCTGCTCATCCCTCGCGTCGGTTTCCTGCCGCCCGACGACCCGCGCGTGGTCGGCACCGTCGACGCGATCCGCGACGAGCTGGGCCACAGCGGCTTCGTGCGCCGCTACAGCGCCGCCGAGACGGGCGTCGACGGGCTCCCGGGCGACGAGGGCACCTTCCTCGTGTGCTCGTTCTGGCTGGCGGACGCGCTGCACATGACCGGCCGTACGGGAGAGGCCCGGGAGTTGTTCGAACGGCTCACCGGCCTCGCCAACGACGTGGGCCTGCTGGCCGAGGAGTACGACCCGGTGGCCGGCCGCCTGCTCGGCAACTTCCCGCAGGCGTTCAGCCACATCGGGCTGGTGAACACCGCCCTCGCCCTGTTCGGGACCGAGGAGGCAGGATAGAAGCATGGATCTTGGACTGAAGGACCGGGTGTACGTCGTCACCGGGGCGACCCGCGGACTGGGCCACGCCGCCGCGCGTGAACTCGTGGCCGACGGGGCGAAGGTGGTCGTCACGGGGCGGGACGAGCAGCGCGTCGCCGACGCGGCGGCCGGGCTGGGTCCCGGCGCGGTCGGCGTCGCCGTCGACAACGCCGACCCGCAGGCGCCGGACCTGCTGATCGCCGCCGCGCGGGAGCACTTCGGGAGGTTCGACGGCATCCTCGTCAGCGTCGGCGGTCCGCCGCCCGGGTTCGTCGCCGACAACACCGACGAGCAGTGGCAGACGGCGTTCGAGTCGGTCTTCCTGGGGGCGGTACGCGTGGCCCGCGCGGCGGCGGAGGAGCTGGAGGCGGGCGGTGTCATCGGGTTCGTGCTGTCGGGGTCGGTGCACGAGCCGATCCCCGGACTCACGATCTCCAACGGGCTGCGGCCCGGACTCGCCGGGTTCGCCAAGTCGCTCTCCGACGAGCTGGGGCCGCGCGGCATCCGGGTCGTGGGGCTGCTGCCGGCCCGCATCGACACGGACCGGGTGCGGGAGCTGGACAAGCTGTCCGCGGATCCCGAGGCCACGCGGGCGGCCAACGAGTCGCGGATTCCGTTGCGGCGGTACGGGAGGCCCGAGGAGTTCGGGCGGACGGCGGCGTTTCTGCTGTCGCCGGCGGCGTCCTATCTGACGGGGGTCATGGTGCCGGTGGACGGGGGGATGCGGCACGGGTTCTAGGCGTGTGCGCCGGCCGCGGTGGGGGCTGATCGCGCAGTTCCCCCCGCGCCCCTTGGGGGGGGCAACTTGGCGTGTCGGCGGAGTTGTTGGCCGGGGGGCGTGCTTCGTGGGGTGGTGCGGTGTGGGATTGGCCGCGGGCCGGTGGGGGCTGGGCGCGCAGTTCCCCGCGCCCTTTGGGGGGTCAACTGAGCCCGTGCGGCGAGGGGTTGAGCGGGGGGCACGCCTCGTGGGGTCGTGCGGTGTGGGGTTCGCCGCGGGCCGGTGGGGGCTGGGCGCGCAGTTCCCCGCGCCCCTTCAGGCGCGGGGGTCTGGTCAGTTGACTCTGTCCGCTCGGTGTTTTTGGGCCTGTAGGCGGACCTCTGTGGGGAGGGTGGTCAGGGCTGCTGAGGTTCGGGCGTGGGTCAGGGCCCGGGTGGTGAGGTGGTCCAGGGCGGTGGCCGGGTCCACGTGGGGTTCCAGCAGGAGCCGTACCCGGGCCGCGGGCGCGGTGCGGCGGCCGGTCAGGTGGACGTGGGCCCGGGCGACGCCGTCCAGGTCCCCCGCCTCGCCGGAGAAGACGTTCTCCAGGGCCCGTCCCCGCAGCAGGGCGCCCTCACCGTCGCCGGTGTCGACGAGCACCTCGGCGAGCCGGTGGCGGCGCAGCACCGCGGTCAGCCACCACAGGGTCAGCAGCACCACGACGGCGAGTGCGGCGATGACGGTGGGCCACCACCAGCCGGAGTCCCGCCAGCGGGTCCGTTCCGCGTCGCTGAGCAGGACGTCGTGCCGCCCGTCGTGGATCCACCAGGACGGCGGGGGCGCGCCCAGCCCTACGGCGAGCACGGAACCGCCGAGGACGACCAGCACCAGACCCACCACCCCGAGCACCACACGGTTGACGGTCCTCAGCACCGCGCTCACCCCTTCTTCCCGGGCCGCGCCACATGGACGGCCTGCGCGGGCGGCCGGGCCAGCCCGAGGCCCCGCACCGCGTCGGCGACCACGGCCTCCAGATCGGCCCGGACGTCGTCCAGTTCACGGAAGTGGGCGACCGCGCGGACGTCGGCCTTCTTGCGCCGGGTCCGTACGCGCACCGACTGCACGCCGGAGACCTCCATGGCCCGGTCGCGCAGCACCACGGCGGCCGCCTTGCGGTGCAGTCCTGCCCGGACGTCGGCGTGTGGGCGCCGCATCGGCAGCACCGCCCGCAGCCCCGGCGTGAGCGCCAGCACGATCAGCCACAGCCCGAGGGCCGCCGTCACGCCCGCGCCGACGAGCACCCAGGTGTCGTCGAGGGGCCGTTCGGCGAGCTGCCCGGCCAGTTCCCGACGCCAGCGCATGCCCGGCCGGCCGGCGCGCACGGCGGCGATGTCGTAGAGGAAGACGCCCGCGACGAAGAGGATCAGCACGGCGACGACGGCGGCCGGGACGCGGCGCGCGGACCAGAAGCGGCCGGTGCCGCCGCCCGCTTCCGGAAGGCGTTCCTTCTCCTCGGCGGGGGGTGGCGGTTCGTACGCGTACCCCCCGGCCGGGTCGCTCTCCCTCTCGATGACCGGCAGCCGCTGCGTCGTGCCCTCGGTGCCCTGGGACTCGCTCATCGCGTCCTCCCCTGTGCCGCGCCGTGTGCCGGTACGAGATGCAGCCGCTCCACGTGGACGACGACCTCCGGCACCTCCATGCCCACCAACGCGCCTACCCGCTCGACGACATGACGACGCACCTGTCCGCACCGGTCGCCGATGTCGCTCGGATAGTCGAGTTCGAGATGGACGCGGACCCGGGCGGTGCCGTGGTGGACGGTGACCGTGGCGTGCGGGCGCGTGGCGTCCCGGGGCAGCTTGCCCAGCGCTTCGCCGGCCGCCTGCGCGGCGACCTTCGCGACGACCCGGTCAGCGATCCGGGTCGCGCCGCGCTCGCCCGGCGCGACGACCGTCAGCGGCGCGCGGAGCTCTTTGACCCCGTCGCTCACGGACGTCACCGCCGCCGGTCGTCACGGGGACGGAACAGGTCGCCGAGGTTCAGGTCGCCCTCGGCGAACCGGCCGACGACGAATCCGATGGCTCCCAGGGCCGCCACCAGGAGGAAGGCGCCGAACCCGCCGAAGTATCCGGCGAAGCCCAGTGCCATGCCGGCGATCATGCCGGCCACGGCCATGCTCATGGTGCACTCCTACGCTCGTCAGACCAACGGACCATCGGATCGTCTCGCCCGGTTCTTCGGGCGCCGGCGAGTCACTGGATGCGGGGCTCCGGCTCCTCGTCCTCCTCGTCGGGCAGTTTGACGTCGCTCACCGCGATGTTGACCTCGACCACCTCGAGGCCGGTCATCCGCTCCACCGCGGCGATGACGTTCTCCCGCACGTCCCGGGTCACGTCGGAGATCGACACGCCGTAGTCGACGACGATCTCCAGGTCGAGCGCGGTCTGCACCTCGCCGACCTCGACCTTCACGCCGCGCGTGGCCGATTTCGACCCGCCGGGCACCCGGTCGCGCACGGCCCCGAAGGTCCGCGACAGCCCGCTGCCCATGGCGTGCACGCCGAGCACGTCCCGTGCGGCCAGTCCGGCGATCTTCTCCACCACACCGTCCGCGATGGTGGTCCGTCCCCGGGTGGCCGGATCTCCGCCGCCGCGCTTGGTCATCTGGGGACGGCGCGTCCCAGAGCTCTCCGGCACGTCCTTCGCTCCTGAGGGGGCGCCCGTCCGGTCCTGTTCCGTCATGTCGGTCATCGCCGTACGTCCCTTTCGGTTGGCGTTCTCCCACCACCGTATGTGGGGTTGCCCGCTCGCGCGCCTGGGATGCGGCAGGCTGGAGGAATGACGGCAGACCAATGGACCCGTGCGGTACGCCAGCAGCTGGGACTCGGCAGGCTCCTGCCCCTGGGCGGCCCCGGCGACGGCGCGTGGATCTCCGAGAACGCGGCCGAGGCGGTGCTCCGGCGTGCGGCCGAAAGTGTGCGGGGCGTACGGCTGAACGGCTTGCGCATCGCCCTCGCCGACCCGCAGGACACGCGGGAACCCGCCGTACCGCCCCCGCCGAGCGCGCTGCCGCCCGGGCCGCTGCGGGTGACGGCGGAGTTCGCGGCGTCGGCCGCCCAACCGCTGCCGGCGGCGGCGGACCGGCTGCGCACGACACTCGCGGCGGCGGCCACGGAGCGGCTCGGTCTGGCGGTGACGGAGGTGGACCTGCGGGTGACGGCCCTGCTGGACGAGGCGGAGCAGGCCGGCGTGGCGGACGCGCGGTCGGCGGCGCCCACCGCGGCGGAACCGGGGCCGTCAACGGAACCGCGGCCCGAGCCGACAGCGGCGCGTTCGGTCGACGAGCTGCGCGTGGAGGCCGCCGCGCTGGCGGTCGCGGGCGTGGTCGGGGTGACAGGCGCCCGGATCGAGGAGCGGACCAGCGGGACGGCCGCCCTGCCGCACCGCCACGTCCGGCTGGAGGTGGCGGTGGGCCCGGGCAGCAGGGCACTCGACGTGGCCCTCGAAGTGCGCGTGAGCGCGGCACAGTCGCTGCCGGATCACCCGACGGCGGCGGTGCTGGTGACGGCCGTCAGCTGAGCGGCGGGTTCACTCGCCGACACCGGCCAGGTCCCGCAGCCGCCGGGCCTGGGCGGCCCGCTCGGCGGTCCGCTGCTCCTCGTACGACCGGCCGTGCACTCCGCGCAGCAGCGCCTTCGTCTCGATCACGGCGTCCCGGGGCGCGGCCAGCAGCGCGCCGGCCAGGTCCCGTACCGCGTCCGCGAGCTGGTCGAGGGGTACGGCGATGTTCGCCAGTCCGGTGCTCACGGCCTCCTCGGCCGTGACGGACCGCCCGGTCGCGCAGATCTCCAGCGCGCGGGCGTAGCCGACGAGCCCCACCAGCGGGTGGGTGCCGGTGAGGTCGGGTACGAGGCCGAGGCTGGTCTCGCGCATGGCGAACTGCACGTCGTCGGCGACGACGCGCAGGTCACAGGCGAGGGCCAGCTGGAACCCCGCTCCGATGGCGTGTCCCTGCACTGCTGCGATGGACACCACATCGCTGCGCCGCCACCAGGTGAAGCCCTCCTGGTACTCGGCGATGGTCGCGTCCAGCTCGGCGTCGCTGCCTCGCGCGAGGTCGATGAACGACGGCTCGCCGTCGAAGCCCTCGGGCGTGAACGCCTGCCGGTCGAGTCCGGCGGAGAAGGACTTGCCTTCGGCGGTCAGCACGACGACACGGACGGTGCCCGGCAGCAACCGCCCGGCTTCGGCCAACGCCCGCCACAGAGCAGGACTTTGGGCGTTGCGCTTGGCCGGGTTGGTCAGTGTCACCGTGGCGATGGCGTCGTCGACGGTGAGCCGTACGCCGTCCTTGTCGAGTACCGGACCAAGGTCCTGGTCGGGCGAAGCCATGGGGCGCCTCCGATGCGTGCGGTCGTGATGCCGTGCCGGGGGCGGGCTACCGCCGCACCACGGCACAGTGAAGTGACTGCACAGTAACCACCCGGTCGATCAGCCGACCGACCGGGTGACCACCATCGAAAGCCGATGGGCCGCCCGGTTCAGGACGCGGCGGCCTTCTTGCCCCGGGTCGCGCCGCCACGTCCACGCAGCGTGACGCCGGACTCGCTGAGCATCCGGTGCACGAAGCCATACGAGCGGCCGGTCTCCTCGGCCAGTGCCCGAATGCTCGCACCGGAGTCGTACTTCTTCTTCAGGTCTGCCGCGAGCTTGTCGCGCGCGGCGCCGGTCACCCGGCTGCCCTTCTTCAGAGTCTCGGCCACCCGTGCCTCCTCATGGGAAGTGCGCTCTGGTCCTCTCATGATCACCCCTCCGGGCCTCCATGGCCACCCATTCGGCAAGGTCCGTAAGACAAGGTTTTGACGACAGGAGCGGGTACGCACAAACGGAATCGGGGATTCCAGACAGTCGCGTCCGTACGGCCGAACACATTCCACCGTGAAGTGCCAGGTCAGGGACGCGCGACGGCCGGACCCCCGTCGGCGAAGGGCCCGGCCGTGAAATGGATGTAGGACACACCGCGGTACGAGGAGATCTCACACAGATGATGGATCACGGATCGGCCGAATGATCCATAGGCGGTGGATCACGCAGTTGATCACACGATCGATCACGCACGGATCTCCGGGCCCGCGACCGCGCCGATCACCGGTCCTCCGGGTACGGCGCCGGTCCGCCGGACCCGAACGGGCTCAGGCCAGGGCCACCAGATCCGCGTAGTCGGCGCCCCACAGGTCCTCGACGCCGTCGGGCAGCAGGATGATCCGCTCCGGCTGGAGCGCCTCGACCGCTCCCTCGTCGTGGGTGACCAGGACGACCGCGCCCTTGTAGGTGCGCAGCGCGCCGAGGATCTCCTCGCGGCTGGCGGGGTCGAGGTTGTTGGTGGGCTCGTCCAGGAGCAGGACGTTCGCGGAGGAGACCACCAGGGTCGCGAGCGCGAGGCGGGTCTTCTCGCCACCGGAGAGGACCCTGGCCGGCTTGTCGACGTCGTCACCGGAGAACAAGAACGAGCCGAGCGTCTTGCGCACCTCGACCAGGTCGAGGTCGGGGGCGGCGGAGCGCATGTTCTCAAGGACGGTGCGCTCGGGGTCGAGGGTCTCGTGCTCCTGCGCGTAGTAGCCGAGCTTGAGGCCGTGGCCCTCGATGACCTCTCCCGTGTCGGGCTTCTCGGCGCCGCCGAGCAGCCGCAGGAGGGTCGTCTTGCCGGCGCCGTTCAGGCCGAGGATGACGACGCGGGAGCCCTTGTCGATGGCCAGGTCGACGTCGGTGAAGATCTCCAGCGAGCCGTACGACTTCGACAGGCCCTCCGCCATGAGAGGGGTCTTGCCGCAGGGCGCGGGCTCGGGGAAGCGCAGTTTGGCGACCTTGTCCGACGCGCGTACCGCCTCCAGGCCGGCGAGCAGCCGGTCGGCACGCTTGGCCATGTTCTGGGCGGCGACGGTCTTGGTGGCCTTGGCGCGCATCTTGTCGGCCTGCGAGTGCAGCGCGGCGGCCTTCTTCTCGGCGTTCTGGCGCTCGCGCTTGCGGCGCTTCTCGTCGGCCTCGCGCTGCTGCTGGTAGAGCTTCCAGCCCATGTTGTAGTAGTCGATCTGGGAGCGGTTGGCGTCCAGGTAGAAGACCTTGTTGACGACCGTCTCGACCAGGTCGACGTCGTGGGAGATCACGATGAAGCCGCCGCGGTAGGTCTTGAGGTAGTCGCGCAGCCAGACGATGGAGTCCGCGTCGAGGTGGTTGGTCGGCTCGTCGAGCAGCAGGGTGTCCGCGTCCGAGAACAGGATGCGCGCCAGCTCCACGCGGCGGCGCTGACCGCCCGAGAGCGTGTGCAGGGGCTGGCCGAGCACCCGGTCGGGCAGGTTCAGCGCGGCGGCGATGGTGGCGGCCTCGGCCTCGGCGGAGTAGCCGCCCTTGGTGAGGAACTCCGTCTCCTGGCGCTCGTACTGGCGCAGGGCCTTCTCACGGGTGGCGCCGGCGCCGTTGGCGATGCGCTGCTCGTTCTCCCGCATCTTGCGGATCAGGGTGTCCAGGCCGCGCGCGGACAGGATGCGGTCGCGGGCGAGGACGTCGAGGTCGCCGGTGCGGGGGTCCTGGGGGAGGTAGCCGACCTCGCCGGAGCGGGTGACGGTGCCCCCGGCGGGGACGCCCTCACCGGCCAGGACCTTGGTGAGCGTGGTCTTGCCGGCACCGTTGCGGCCGACCAGGCCGATGCGGTCGCCCTTGGCGATGCGGAAGGTGGCGGACTCGATGAGGACTCGGGCGCCGGCGCGCAGCTCGATACCGGTGGCGGAGATCACGGACAGACTCCAGGGCGGGGTTGGATGACGGGATGGGCGGCTGAGGACGTTCCCGCCGTCTAATGCGCGAGGAGAATGGCCATGGGCCAAGTCTAACGGGGCGGTGCAACCACTTTTCCGGCCCGTGGCCACCCGAGGCCGGCCCGGAGGCGTCGGGCCGGCCGACCGCCCAGGTCACCGGGGCCGTACGGGAATCTCCCGCGAAGCTCGCCCGGCGAGGGACCGGGCGGCGGGGCCGCGGGGATGTCCCGCCCGTCGCGGAAGGGTTGCGGCGCGGTGTCAGTGGCCGGTGCGAGACTGGGCGAAAGCCGGAATTGCGCTGGTTTCCGGCGGCGCGGCAGCGCGGGGCACACGACGGTGACACGACAGGGAGTGATCGCTATGGCAGGCACGGCGGGCGGGCGTCCGAGCATTTTCCCGACGCTGCTGTACACGGACGCGAAGGCGGCGATCCGGCAGCTCACGGAGGCCTTCGGGTTCACGGAGCTCTCGGTGTACGAGAGCGAGGACGGCGCGGTGATGCACGCGGAGCTGGTGCAGGGCAACGGCGCGGTGATGATCGGCTCGAAGGGGCGCGGCGGTGTCTTCGACACGGCGATGAAGGGCGCGGGTCCCAGCGGGGTGTACGTCGTCGTGGACGACGTGGACGCGCACCACCGGCGCGCCGTGGACCACGGCGCGGAGATCCTCATGCCCCCGACGGACCAGGACTACGGCTCCCGGGACTACATGGCCCGGGACGCCGAGGGCAACATCTGGAGCTTCGGCACCTACGCCCCCGAGACGGAGGGCTGAGGCGGGCTCTCAGCTCCCGCCGGTGTGCACCTGGAAGGCGGCCCGCCGCACGGCCTTGGCCAGGGCCGGGTCGGGGTGGGCGGCGGCGAGCGCGACCAGGACCTGCACCGTGCGGGGATGCCCGACCGCGCGCACCTCGTCGAGGAGCATCGGCACCGTGGGCTGCACGGCGGACTCCAGGTGCCGGACGAGCAGCGGCGCCTCACCGTGGTCGGCGACGGCGGCCGCGGTGTCGACCCACAGCCAGGTGGCCTCCTGCCGGGTGAGGACCTCGTGCGCGTCCTCGGGGTCCATCCCGTCGTGCTCGGCCAGCCACAGCAGGGCGTAGGGCCGCAGCGTGGGCACGTCGGCCACGGCGCGCACATCGGGTTCGGCGGGGGCGCCGACGACCCGCAGGGCCTCGAAGGCCAGGCCGCGCAGCAGGGCGTCCTCGCCGCGGGCGGCCGCCAGCAGTTCGGCCACGGCGCTGCCCACGGGACGGGCGGCGAGCCAGGCACGGTACTCGGCGCGGGCCGCGTTCGGGCGCAGTTGGGCGCAGCCGCGGAGCATGCCCTCGGCGGCCTGCTCGATATTGCCGGCGGGGCTCTGCGCGGCGACGCAGATCTGCTCCAGCTTGACCCACACCGCCCAGCTGCCGAGCGGGGTGAGCGTGGCCTGTCCCTCGCCGTAGGTGAGGGCGCCGACGGAGGCGAGGGCGCGCAGGGCCCACTCCAGGAGCGGGGGCAGCGGGGCGTCGGCGGGCTCCGGTGCGGCCTGCCCGGCGGGTTCGGGCTCCGGCTGGGGGCCGTAGGGGATCTCGCAGCGTTCGGTGCGCAGTTCGGTGACCCGCTGCTCCAGCAGGTCCAGGAGCTGCTCCACGGGCACGGGGCCGGCGGACAGCTGGAGGAAGGACAGCACCTGGGGCATGGCCGAGACGACCTCGGCCACGGCGGCCGGCTCGTGCCCGGAGGGCTCGGGGTGGGCGAGCGACCAGGCGTCGAACAGCGCGACCCAGCCGCGCAGGACGGCGCTGTCGTCGCGGTCCCAGGCGCGCAGCCGCCAGCCGGGGCGGGCGTCGTCGCCGTGCACCTCGACGAGTCCGGCCAGGCGTGCGGTGTCCCAGTCGGCGCGGACCTGAGCGGCGGTCAGGCCGAGGTCGGCGGCGGCGCGTTCGGCGGTCGCGTCGGAGAGGGTGCCCTTGCCGTCGGGGCTGGCGCTGTCCCGGCCGGGGCGCAGGGCGGTGTCGGCCCAGTGGGCGACGCGGGCCGCGGCGGCCAGGCCGGAGCGCGCCATTCTGGCCAGCTCCGCGGGGGCCGGGGTGCCCTCCGGGGGGCGGGGGGCGGGGCGGCGCGAGCGCCGCTGGTTCATCGCTCTGGGGGCGGCGGCCAGGGGTCGCGGGCGGACGAGTCGGAGCCTGGAGTCGCGCGGGATACGGGACGTCACGGGTGCAGTCTTCCGGTTGACGGTCCGAAAACCCAAACGGAATGTCACGGCGGGCGACGGGGAGGGCCAACGCACGGGGTGTCACGGGGGGCCCGGGGCCGAGAACAAGCCAGTGGTACGGCCTTAAACGGAACCTTTCCGGACGGGCGGCCTGGGCGTGGCGCCCCGGCCTCGGTCCGGCGTCACGCCGGCCTCGCCCCGGCTCCGCGAGGCCCGTCGCGGCGGTGTGCCCCCGGTGCGGCGGGCGGGTGCGGCGGGCCGGTCACATCAGCGGGACGAGGAAGCGGCGCAGCACCTCCTCGTAGGTCTCCGGGTCGGCGTTCCACATGGCCGCGTGGGGCGCGCGGCGGACGGTGTGCATCGCGATCAGGTTGGGGCGGGTGGCGGCGAGCCGGCGCGAGAGGTCCCAGGGGGCCACCGTGTCGTCGGGCCCGTGGATGATCAGCGTCGGCGCGGCGAGCCGGTCACTGACGGGGGCGCCGGGGTCGGGGCTCAGTCCGGTGCGGCCCTGCGCGGCGCGCACGGCCAGCGGCAGCAGGGCGCCCGGGGTGTGGCGGGCGGCGGCGAGGGCGCGCAGCGTCGTCTGCCAGCTGAGCACCGGGGAGTCCAGGACGAGTCCCGCGATGCGGTTGCGCAGCCCGGAGTGGACGGCGGCGCGCAGGGCCATGGTGGCGCCGGTGGACCAGCCGATCAGGACGACCTGCCGGGCGCCCTGGTGCACGGCGTGGTGGATCGCCGCGTCCAGGTCCCGCCACTCGGTCTCGCCGAGGTGGCTCAGCCCGTCCGGGGAGCGGGGAGCGCCGGGGTCGCCGCGGTAGGCGAGGTCGAGCACCGGGAAGCGGTGGCGGTGCAGCGGTTCCAGCACGTTCAGGGGGTGTTCGCGGGTGGCGCCCAGGCCGTGCACCGTGATGATCCAGGTGTCCCGCACGCCGGGGACGAACCAGGCGGGCAGCGAGCCGAGTTCGCCGTGGATGCGGACGTCGCTGTGGTCGATCCCGAGGGCGCCGGCCGGGGTGCCGACGTGCACCTGGGGGGTGAGCCAGACCTTGGTCCCGGGCCGCGGGGTGCCGTGGGTGACGCGCTCCAGGCGGCGTACCACGGTGTCGGCGGGGTGCGGTGTGCCGTCCTGGACGGGGCCGACCACGGCGTGCGTGCCGTCGCCGACGAGGCCGTACGTGCCGGGGCGCAGGGAGGCGAGGGACCGGGTGAGGACGATCTGCCCGGCGGCGGTGGCGTGCACGGTGAGGTGGGGTTCGGTGGGCAGCGGCCGGCCGGGCGGTGCCTTGAGCGCTGCGCCGCTGGCGTACCGGCCGGCGGCGACGCTTGCCGCGCCGGCCGCGAGGGCCACGGAGACGGCCGCGGCCGTCGCTTTGACTGTGCGCATCGGACCAGTCTCCTGGTCCGCCCCGTCCGCGGCCAGCGGGAGGACGGCCCGGAGTGATGTGCGGGAGTGATGTGCGGGGCGCCGCCGGCGCGGGTGCCGCGGGTGCGGGGCGCGTGCTCAGGGCTGTCCGTAGCCGCGCAGCCGCTCCTGGGCCTCGGCCATCTGCTCGGGCGACAGGAGCGCCGGGCTCAGGCCGGGCACGGAGGACGCCGTCAGCCACAGGCGGCACATCCATTCCAGCTGGGCGGTGCGGTCGTATGCCTGGTCGAGGGTGGCGCCGTAGGTGATCGTGCCGTGGTTGCGCAGCAGGCAGCCGGAGCGGTCGGCGAGGGCGCGCAGCATGTTCTCGGCCAGCTCCGGGGTGCCGTACGTCGCGTAGGGGGCGACCCGGACACTGCCGCCGAGGGCGCCGGCCATGTAGTGGACGGGCGGGAGCTCGGTGACGAGGGTGGACAGGGCCGTGGCGTGCACGGCGTGGGTGTGGACGACGGCGCGGGCGTCGGTGGAGTTGTATACGGCCAGGTGCATCGGCAGTTCGCTGGTCGGCAGGAGCGAGCCGAGCACCTGGCGGCCCGCGAGGTCCACGCCGACGACGTCGTCCGGGGTGAGCCGGTCGTAGGGGACGCCGGTCGGGGTGACCAGGACGGTGTCGCCGACGCGGACCGAGACGTTGCCCGAGGTGCCGACGACCAGGGCGTCCCGGACCGTCCTGCGGGCGGTCTCGACGAGGTCCGTCCAGGCGTCCGCCACCTCGGGTTCCTCGGGTTCCCCGGCACGCGCGCGCCTGCCCCGCGCCTCGCCGGCCTCGGGCACGCCGTCGCGGCCACCGCGTGCGTCCCCCGGTCCCTGCCGTTGCTCTGCCATACCGCGATCCTGCCAGGCGCGGGAACGCCCGCGTCGGGCACCGCGCTCACCACGCGCCGTGGGCGGCTCGCACCACGCGCCGTGGGCGGCTCACGAGAACGCGCCGAGGGTCGCTCGCGGGCACGCGCTGTGGGTCGTCCGTGACGGGCCGGAGGCGAACTGCCTGTCGGCGGACCGGCCGGGGCGAAATCGCCTCACCAGGACACCCTGATGCCTGCCCCAGTTCATCTTCCGTTCATCCAGGTTGCCTACGGTCGTCCAGCCAATGACCTCGAACGATTGCCTGGGTAAATGGAAAACTTCTCGCTGATCCTCGCGATTGTGGTGGTAACCGCTCTCGCGTTCGATTTCACGAACGGTTTTCACGACACCGCCAACGCGATGGCCACCACCATCTCGACCGGTGCGCTCAAGCCCAAGGTCGCGGTGGCCATGTCCGCCGTGCTGAACCTTGTGGGCGCCTTCCTCTCCGTGGAGGTCGCCAACACGATCTCCAAGGGACTCGTCGACGAGTCCGGCATACGTCCCGAGGTCATATTCGCCGCCCTGGTGGGCGCGATCCTCTGGAACCTGCTGACCTGGCTGGTCGGACTCCCCTCCAGCTCCTCGCACGCCCTCATGGGCGGCCTGATCGGCGCCACCATCGCCTCGGCGGGGTTCGGCGCGGTGCACGGTGACGCCCTGGTCACCAAGGTGCTGATCCCCGCGGTCGCGGCCCCGATCGTCGCGGGCGTCGCCGCCTTCCTGGCCACGCGCCTGTCCTACACGCTCGGCGCCAAGGCCGACGGCAAGGCCGCGGCGAAGGGCTACCGCACGGGCCAGATCGCCTCCGCGGGCCTGGTCTCCCTGGCGCACGGCACCAACGACGCGCAGAAGACGATGGGCATCATCACCCTCGCCCTGGTCGCCGGCGGCGCCGTCTCCCCCGACTCCGACCCGCCCACCTGGGTCATCCTCTCCGCGGGCCTCGCCATCGCGCTCGGCACCTACCTCGGCGGCTGGCGCATCATCCGCACCATGGGCAAGGGCCTCACCGAACTCCAGCCGCAGCAGGGCTTCGCCGCCCAGACCAGCGCGGCCACGGTCATCCTGGCCTCCTCCCACCTCGGTTTCTCCCTGTCCACCACGCACTCCGTCTCCGGTTCGGTGATGGGCGCGGGCCTCGGGCGCAAGGGCGGCGTCGTGCGCTGGTCGACGGCCACCCGGATGTTCGTCGCCTGGGGCCTCACGCTCCCGGCGGCCGCGGTGGTCGGCGCTCTCGCCGAGTCCGTGACCGAGCTCGGCGACTGGGGCACCGCCGTCGTCGCCGTCTTCCTGATCGCCTCCAGCGCCGCCATCTGGAAGCTCTCCCGGCGCGAGGTCATCGACCACAGCAACGTCAACGCCGCCGAGGAGCCGGCCGGCGTGGTGACCACGGCGATCGCCGCCGTGATCCCGCCCCCCGTGGGCACCGTCGCCGAGGACCTCACGGCCACGATCCCCGCCCCGGCCGCAGGCCCGGCGGTCCCGCCGGCCGCCACCACCGTCTGAGCCCCGCGCCCCCGGTTACGAAGGAAGAAGCAGCATGCAGATCGACTGGGCAGCCCTCGGCTCCGTCTTCGGGGTCAGCCTCGTGGTCACCGTGGCCCTCGTGGCCCTGTTCACCCTCGGCATCACCGGCCTCTCCCGCCGCGAACGCGCGGCGGCCCAGGGCGAGTCGGCCGCCCTCGCGGTCACCGGCGCGTACGTGTGCTTCGCGGCGTGCGCGGCGGCGGTGGCGTACGGCATCTCGCTGATCGTCGCCTGACCCGCCACACCTGGACACCGAGTGGGGTGGGGGGGGGGAGAAACGGACCCCACCCACCACGGGGGTTAGGCCGGTGGGCGCCCGGGGGGGGGC